>NZ_JAHLRI010000016.1:0-62610 GCF_018919685.1 Enterococcus sp. S183_ASV_20 | reverse complement strand
ACATTGGTATTCGTATCGATCACTTCTTTTGGTCGAGTTAATGTGACACTAGCCGTTGGTATTTCTTCCTTATACATCGCTGTCATATCATCATTGCCATCAAAAGTAGTATTGAACGTTGGTGTTGTTGTTTTGTTCAAGGTACTTGGCTTGGTTTTCCCTTTATACCACCCTTGGAACGTATAGGTCTTGCCACCTGCAGTATACGTCGTTGGTAAAGCTTGTGCCGCTGTGTACTTGAAGGTGTTACTGTTCATTGGTACTTGGTTGCCTTGGGTGAAGCCTGTTGGTGCAGTGATTTTGGCACCGTTGGCATCGACAAAGTTTTCGGTAACTTGTTTCCGAGTGACTTTATAGTTCATAGTTTGTTTGAAGTCTTGTGTCCCATCAAAACCATGTAAAACGATCTTATTCTCTGGATTTCCTGTCGCACGAGCTACAAGTAATAATCTTGGAACAGTGTTTACTGAGCTACCGACACCAAATGTTGCTTTTATTGAAAATTTATTATCTATCCCTTTTTTAAAGGATTTATCTATCTCATTTAATTGGCCCGGACCACTATTGTTAAACACTGGATCAGTCCCGACAAAGCCCACTGGATACACAGAAACAGGTAATGTGGTATTCATTGTTTCAATTTTGTCCACATATTTTAGTTCCGTTGTAATATTCCAGTCGTTGATTGCATAAGCACGCATATCATAAATGTCGCTAGGAACTTCATCAAAGTTTGCTGGAACGTTGACTCTTGATTGGGTCGTAATAGTATAGACATTGGCTTTATTCGTATTTTTAATACTTACCAGTGGATTCATAGCCCCCGTTGTCACATATGTCTGGTCTACCGCTTTTCTTAGTGTCTGTGTGTAGTTTCCAGAAAACGTTAACGGTTCATTGAAAGCTTGGCCTTTTTCATCGACAAAATCTGCATGGAAACCTGGATAAACCCACGTATCTTTGGGAATCAGTTCCTCATACACCACATTCAAATCATCATTATCATCATACGTTACTGTATAGCTTGGCGCTTTCGTCGTTTGCAAGGTAGCTGGTTTGGTTTCGCCTTTGTACCAGCCTTTGAACTTGTAAGTCTTGCCATCTACTGTATAAGAATCTGGCAAGGTGCCACTTTGTTTAAAGGTATAGGCATCGTTAGTAATCACTGTTTGTTTACCTTGAGTGAAACCTGTTGGCGGTGTGATTTTAGTCCCATCGCTATCGACAAAAGCTTCAGTAACTTTACGATTCGTCAAGTAGTAATAGACTGGACCCGTTTGTTTATAGTACTGGATTCTATCACCAACCGTGGTGTTATTGCTTCCAAATAAAACTTTGGAGTATACAAAAGGTACTCCACCAAATCGGACTTCATTAAAATCAAACGTTTGTCCAGAGACTTGTTTCATCTTGTTGTACTTGGTTGGCGTAATCGTCACAGGTTGATCTAGGCGGTTAGTGACCGTTGGAACTGGATAAAGACTATCCGTAGTACCATCATCTTTTGTGATATCCATTTTTTTGTATCGTTTTGGAATTGTAAAAGTCATATTATATGGTCCATACCAAGTAGAAGTAGCTCTTAGCTCATATTTTTTTTCTGGAATAGTAAAGCTCTTAAACTTGCCTGAGTTAACACCCTTTTGGTTAGTCATTAAATTCGTTTGAACGTCTTCTTCCTGTTGCCATAGTGTATAGTTCATGTTTACAAGACTTGGATCAATTAAATTACCAGTTGCAACATCAACAAAACCAAATTGATAGGTTGATTCTGGAAAGTCAAATGTTACTATTCCCTCATACACCACATTCAAGTCATCGTTGCCATCATAGGTCACCGCATAACTTGGTGCTTTCGTCGTTTGCAAGGTAGCTGGTTTGGTTTTCCCTTTGTACCAGCCTTTGAACTTGTAGGTTTTTGTACCGACTTTGTAGGTGTCTGGTAAGGTGCCTGCTTGTTTGAACGTGAAAGCATTGCTAGTCATTGGTGTTTTCTTATTTTGGGTAAAACCTGTTGGCGGTGTAATGGCTACGCCGTTAGCATCTACGAACTTTTCGGTGACTTGTTTCCGTGTGACTACGTAATTGACTGTTTGTTGATACGTTGGTGTGCCGTCAAATCCTACTAGTATTACTATAGGATTTGTACCATTACTCGCACTTGCGACTTGCAACAAACGTAATATCGCTTCATTATTAGTCGTATTAGTCACTGAACTCAGAGAAAAGATATTTGCACTATTTTTAGAAAATCTATTATCTCTTTCATTCAAGCCCCAATTACCCTGATTACCAAACTGTGGCGTCTCAGATACTTGCTGATTAATGTATGAAGTAGCTCTGATTGTACCTGTTGAAGCAGCAATATTATCAACATACTTTAACGTGTTATCAATCTTTAATTGTTCAATTGCGTATATATTCAGATCGTAACCTACTGGTAAATTTTTGAAAAAATCGTACGGCAAAGGAACTGCTGCATTGACAGCTACTCGATATTGCCCACCACCTGCATTAGAAGAAACAATTGGATATCTATCAGCGTATGCGCGCCATTGCCTAGTTTCTATGTGACGAGCTAATTTATAATACGTACCTGATAACGTTAAGGTTTCATCTGCGAAGACTTTCCCTGTTTCATCAGTAAAGCCAAAGGTCATTCTCGGATAAATCGATTGATTATTCGGTACCCAGCGTGGTGAAATGCCCTTTTGTAGGTCATTTTCACTACTATTTGCTGGTGTTTCTGCTTGCGGTTCTTCTTTCTGATCTTCTTTTAATTCTGTTTCTGCTTGTTTCTCTATCTCTTTCTTTTCTTCTTCCTGACTCGTGTCAGTCGTTACTTGACTATTTTGCGTACTGGCTTTCGTTGTTTCTTCCTTAACACTACTGGCTGGTGTTTCTGCCTTGGCACTGCTTTCGGCGGTCGGACTACTTTCAATCGTCACGGTTTCCGCAACTGCCGTCATACCAGAAAAGGCGTTCACTAGCAAAGAACTACATAAGCCAATAGCTGCAAGACGTTGCCATTTATTTCGCTTCATGTCGTCCCCTCTTTCTATGTACGATTCCCGCCAAGCCAATTAAGGCGAAGCCGAGAATGCTCAAATTTGCCTGACTCTTGCTCCCTGTACGAGGGAGCTGCGAGCCAGTTGTGGTGGTCTGTGTCGAACCACCACTTCGTTGATCTCCTTGCGGAGGACCAGCTGGTTCCTTGGGATCGGCAGCTGGCGCATCTGTTTTCGGTGGGGGATCTTTAGGAGCGGGTGTTCTCGGATTTTGGTAAAATTCAATCCCCACCGAACTAGAACCACCATCAGACGCTTCAACATTTATAAAAAAACTAGGAGAAGATAGTAGACACACAATCATTAAATAATGCTTTTTTTTCATTTAAAAACCTCCTTTTGCATTTAAATATCTCTCACAACCTATTTTCATAGCTCTATAATAGCAAAAAAAAGACTCTTCAAAACAACAGTTTTTTCCAGTTGATAACCCTTATTTCAACAAGTTCCTTATATATCGTGTCTTTTAAGCTACGTTATTTAAAGGAAACAAGGGAAAACAGTAAAGACTATCCCCTTTTTCAAAAAAATCATCTTTAATTTCTTAAATTTCCATCACCTAAACTACAGAAAAGCTCACAATGTTAGTAATTAAAACTAACATTGTGAGCTTTTCTCATTTTTGACGATTGGATAATTCGATAAAATAACACTAAAACACAAAATAACTGTCTGTTTCTCTTATTGGGCAACAGCTAATTGATACAATGGCAGGAGTTGTTGATAGGTTGCCAACATATAAGCGCGTGCTTTTTCAGGGGTTTGCCACAAGGCACTATCTTTGGGAATGATGCGCCCAATTTCAAACTCACCTTTTTTTACATCTCTAAAACGAGTTAAGGCTTTTTCTAAATCCGTTTCTGGCAGCGGAGTAATTTGAGGAACCGTGTGATCCAAGGAAACATACGTATCTTCTGGTAATGCTTGGAATAATTGCTGATTCTCTAAAAAGGCTTGCGCAATCTGCTTTTCATTTTTAGGATTATCAATGAATGACAACCACATAAACACATAGTCGCCCCAAATTCCTAATTGAAAATGCGGCTGCATTTTATACCCGCGCTTATTCGGACTAAGTGCTGACCAAGTATTTTCTGGTGGATACACGGTGCGACGGCGATGTTGCGCAATATGGACAAACAACTCCGTTCCTAGTTCAGGCGCTAGTTGTTCGGCAAAATACGTGTCTAATTCTTGAAAAATAGGTTGAATTTGCGCACGGATAACCGCCATTCGTTCATCTAATCCAGCAACTTCAAAGGCTGCGAATTCTTTTTCTGTAAACATCAACATTTCTCTAATTCCTCTCTTAACTTGTCTTCCGCTTCTATTTTTGTCGATTTTGCCATGTTTCCAGTGTCATCCCACGATAAACATCTGTGACAATTTTCCCTTTACTAATTCGAGCATTGGGTAGTGTTCCTTCGTAGGTAAAACCAATTTTCTCCATGACACGACCAGAAGCTGGATTGTCTTGATCATGTAAAGCAAAGATTCTCATGAGTTTCATTTTTGCAAAACCCAGTTCAACTAACGCCGTCGCGGCTTCAGGCATGTAGCCATTGCCCCAAAAGGCACGGTTCAAGACATAGCCTAATTCTCCAATATTATTGGTTTCATTGACCCGCAAATCAATCGTGCCAATCATTTTGCCCGTTTCTTTCACTTCAATCCCATATTTTCCTAAAGGTTCCCCCATAAAAAATTTAGCAATGTTTTGTCTTGTTTCAGCGATTGTTTGGTTTTTCAAAAACACATAGCGGACCGTTTCCTCATCTGAAGCATATTCGTACATATCCTCTGCATCGGCTAATGTGACGGGCCTTAAAATCAAGCGTTCGGTTTCGATTCGTTGGTTTTCTGCAAAAATCAATGGATAATTCATGAGCAAAACTCCCTACTTTTCTACATACTTTACCGAAAAACAGCGAAACACGCAAGGAAAATCGGCATTTCCCTTGCGTGTTTCTTTAATTAGCGTTTAAGCGAATGATGGCAATGATCGTCTGAACAGCTTTGGCCATTGATTCAACGGTAATGAATTCATATTGCCCATGAAAATTCTCGCCACCTGTAAATAGATTAGGCGTGGGAATGCCCATGAAAGAAATCTTAGAACCATCTGTCCCGCCACGAAATGGTGTGATGATTGGTTCAATGTCACAACTTTCCATTGCTTGGACGGCCAATTCTACAGGAGTCCAATCTTTTTCGATGATTTCCTTCATATTATAGTATTGGTCTTGGAAAGTAATTGTTAGTCTGGGTTTATCCGCCAGCGCATTTAAACGTTGGACTTGTTTTTCCAAAAATTGCTTTCTCGCTTGAAAGTTTTCTTGATCATGATCCCGAATGATATAGACAAGTTCTGCTTTTTCAATACTTCCTGTAAATTTATTGAGTAAATAAAATCCTTCATTTCCACGTGTTTGTTCTGGCACTTCCTTTTGCGGTAGTGATTGATCAAGTTGTTCGCCTAATTTAATGGCATTTACTAACGAACCATAGGCCGTTCCCGGATGGACACTGGTTCCCTCAATTGTTATCACAGCTTGAGCAGCGTTAAACGTTTCATACTCGAAATGCCCCACGCGGCCACTATCAATCGTATACGCAAAAGCGACTGGGAAGTTCGGCGCATCAAATTGATCGGCCCCGCGTCCAATCTCTTCATCTGGACCGAAGGCGAGCCAAACATCCCCCCGCGCTACTTCTGGATGTGCCAAAAAATACTCAACAGCAGCTAATATCTCGACAATTCCCGCTTTGTCATCTGCTCCTAAAAGTGTGGTTCCGTCTGTAGTAATCAACGTTTCCCCTTGATACTCTTTTAAATTGGGAAATTCAGCAACCGATAAAACGATGCCTTGTTCTTGATTCAAGAGGACATCTTGGCCATCATAATTAGTGATGACTTGGGGACGAATATTGTCTGCTGAAAAATCCGCCGTATCCAGATGTGCAATCAACCCAATACTCTTCGCTGCAGGTTGGTTACCAGGCAACCGTGCCGTTAAAAATCCGTTTTGTTCGTTATAATGCACATCGGCCAAGCCTAATTCATGAAGTTCTGTTTCAATCATTTTGGCTAAAACCACTTGACCGACCGTCGTCGGTGTGGTTTGACTGTTGGCATCTGAACGGGTGTTAACTTTCACGTAAGTTAAAAATCGTTCGACTAATTTTTCCATTTTTTACTCCTTCTTCCTGAATCATTCTGTTAAATAGGCATTGCGCAAGTGGAAATAATCCCCATACAAGTGATAACTAATGCCTTTCAATTTAGGATTGATTAGATAATTTGAGGCACTTTGATACAGCGGTACTTGGGCAGCATCTTGGTTCAACAAGATGTCTTCCGCTTCTTTGTATTCTGCAAACTGTTTCTCTGGATTATTGGCATTAATCGTTCGTGCATCTTCTACTAGTTGGTCGTATTTGGCATTATGATAATTGCCATAATTGTAACTTGATTCTCCCGCATATAAGTTAAAGTAAGAGTCTAATTCACTACTGCCGGCAATCCATCCTGAAAGAGACAACTCATAATTTTTTTCACGTCGCGATTGATTCACATTATTACTTGGTTGCGATGAAATGGTAATTTCTAAACCTGGCAGATTTTCTTGTAACTGACTTTGAACATATTCAGCAATTCGTTTTCCTTGATCTGTATCTGCCGCCAGCAATGAAAGTTTCACTTTTTTACCGACATCCGCTTGGGCTTTCGTCCATTCAGCTTGGGCTTTTTTGACGTCATTTTTCAAATATTCGCCACTGTAAGCTCGGAAATCTTCATCTGTTTCTGGATTCGCATAAAGTTTACTTGGAATTAATCCGTTGAGGGGTTTTGACCCATCGTTTAAGACACTTTGTGTTAAGGCTTCTTTATCTATTGCTTGGCCAATCGCTTTTCGTAAATGAACATTTGCTAATGGCGTTCCTTCTTTTTTGTTGAAATCTAAGAAGTAGTTGGCCACATCTGGATGACTGACATAGCCTGGGTCCTCTTGATATTGTTGAACATATTGTCCGTTAATGCGAACTAAGTCTAGTTCATTCGCTTGATATAAGTTAATCCCAGTATTATCTTCTTTGATTGTGCTAACCGCAACTTCTTCCAGTTTCACTTGATCCGCATCATAGTATTCTGGATTTTTTTTCAATGTCCAAGTATCTGAAGTCGCATCCCAATTGGCTAGCGTAAATGGCCCGCTATAAAGTAAATGTTCACTATCCAAGGCGTAATCTTTACCTTGCGCTTCGACAAATTTTTGATTTTGTGGCGCTAACCAAGCAATCGAAACGACTGCTAAGAAGGAAGGTTGGGCCTGTTTTAATTCAACAATAAATTCTTTGTCATTAGGGGCTGAAATCCCTAATTCATCGACTGACTTTTCACCGTTGCGTATTTCAAAACTATTTTTAACACTGTCTAGTAAATAAGCATTCGGTCCAATCGTCGCTGGTGTCACCAGTTTTTTCCAAGAATAAACAAAATCTTGGGCCGTGATTGGCTCGCCGTTGCTCCACTTAATCCCCTCCCGCAAGGTAAAGTGGTACTTGCGCCCATCGTCACTAATCTTGACATCTTTAGCTAGAGCTGGCACCGTGGCACTATCATCATCAAACCGATAAAGGCCTTCAAATAAATGTTGTGCCATTGTAAAGGTATTTTTATCTGTTGTTTGTGTTGTATCCAATGTTGAGATTGGTGCAGGTGAACTAATACTGATTTTTTGTTCAGCTGCTAAATTTCCCGAATCTACTTTCTCTGCCGCTTCTTTGGTTCCGCCACATGCGGCTAAAAGAAACCCTGTTGCAATCAAACCTACTACTTTTTTCCCCAATTTCATGTTGTTGCCCCCTCATATTTTTTAAACAAATAAAAAAAGCATTCGTCCTAAAAAGGACGAATGCTTATGCAATCGCGGTACCACCTTTGTTGATCTCTTCGCTAAAAAAGATCCGCTCGTTTCCAGTACAATCATACTGTAGCGCTATAACAGGCGCACCTGAATTGGTTTAAGCGAACGGCTTCAACCAACCTGTTCAAAGGCCATTTTCCCCTTTAACGTCACTACCTCTTCTCACCAAACGAGGCTCTCTGCAAGCTATTTTAAAAAGTACTTTCCTTCTCATCACATTTTGTTCTTTTATTTGTTTCATCAATCATACTGATTTACGGATAGTTTAGCAAACATTTTCGAGGCCGTCAACCACATTTTTAATTTAAAACTTTTTTGTTTTTCATCAAAAAAAGAAAAGAGGTTTCAATTCCTCTTTTCTAAGACAATTTTACTCTAATCCTTTTTTAACATCTTCTATCATCAAATGCATTGATTCTAATCCACCACCGCTTAGATACCAAACATCTGGTTGAAGCATAATGACTTTATCATTTTTACCAGCATCGGTTTTTTGAATCAATTCGTTTGCAGCGACGTTATCTTTTGAATCGTCGCCACCAATTGCTTTGGTGCGATCTACCACAAAGAGAATCCCAGGATTTTTTTCTAAAACATATTCGTAAGAAACACTTTGCCCATGAGTGGAAGCTTCAATCTTATCGTCTGCTGCTTTGAAGCCAAATGTATCATGAATTAAACCGAAACGAGAGCCTTTTCCATAAGCGGAAAGTTGTCCTTCGTTAACTAACACAACAAGCGCATCATTCGCGCTAGCTTCTGCTTGTTTTTTCACGTCAGCAATTTCTTTTTCTAAGCCAGTTATTTTTTCTTTAGCTACCTCTTCTTTATCAAAAATAGTGCCTAACGTTTCGATATTTTGTTTCGTTGATGCCCAAGGATTTTTGGCATCTACAGCTAAGTAAATGGTTGGCGCAATGGCTTTTAATTGTTCTTGATAATCTTGTTGCCGACCAGAAATAATAATTAAGTCTGGTTTTAGTTGATTGATTTTTTCTAAATCTGGTTCTTTAATACCGCCTGCTGATTCAACTTTTTGGTATTTTTCCAAATACGCAGGGATATTTTTAGTTGGCGCGCCTACCACGCGGTCACCGACACCTAGTGCATCCATTGTATCCAAGGAACCATTATCAAAAACAACGACTTTCTTAGGATTTTTGGGAACGGTTAATTGACCATTGGTGTCTTTGACTGTGACTTCCGTTTTAGCTGTTGTTTCTGTTGTTGCAGAATCTGCTGTTTTTTTATTTGTTTGACAAGCACTTAACATTAACAGTCCCATCATTGAAACTGCCATCATTGCTAAAAATTTCTTTTTCATTCTTTTCCTCCAAAAACGTTATTTTTAAATTGCCCGATTTAGTGATAAAGACAAAAGCGTTTTCCTTCAATTTCACAAATCCGGATATTCATTTCATAAAGATCATTTAAAATACTTGTTTGAATAACTTCTTCTGTTGCGCCATGCGCATAGAGCTTTCCGCCTTTCATGGCGACAATTTCATCTGCATAGCTTGCGGCAAAATTAATATCATGTAGAACAATCAGAATCGTTTTTCCTAGTTCATCCACTAAGCGTTTAAGAATCTGCATCATTTGAACCGCATAATTCATGTCGAGGTTATTTAAGGGCTCATCCAATAAAATATAATCGGTATCTTGGGCTAAAATCATGGCAATATACGCCCGTTGTAATTGGCCTCCAGAAAGGGTATCAATGTATTCTTCCGCCATTTCAGTTAAGCCCAATTGTTCCAACGCTTCTGTTACTTTTTCATGATCAGCGCTTTTTAAGCGACCTTTGGAATAAGGAAAACGACCAAAATTGACCAGTTCTCGCACAGTTAATTTAAGTTGTACACCGTTGGCTTGTTTTAAAAGGGCAATTTTTTGTGAAAAAGCTGATTGCTTCCAGGTTTTTACTTCTTGCTTGTCCAGATAAATTTCCCCGGTATCTTTGGGAATTAAGCGACTCATCATGGCTAGCAGCGTGCTTTTCCCAGCGCCATTTGGTCCAATAAAGGCCGTTAATTTGCCTTCAGAAATAGGTAAATCAATATCTGAAACGACAAATTTATCGCCATATTTTTTTGATACATCACTCATCTGGATCATGTGCGTTGCTTCCTTTCTGCAATAATTTTCCATATAAAATAAACGCCCCCAACAAATTGAATCACCACACTTAGCGGGGTATTCAAATGGAAGACCTGTTCAACCATCAATTGACCAAACACCAGTAAAAAGACTGCTATTAAACTCCCTGCCACAAACAGTTCTCGGTGGCGATAGGTTTTCATGAATTGATAACTCATATTGGCCACGATAAAACCTAAAAATGTAATCGGTCCCACTAATGCTGTTGATAAGCCGACCAGACTACTGATCAAACACAACAACACTAATTGAAACTGACTCACAGCAATCCCCAAATTCTGGGCTTGATGGTTCCCTAAATGTAAAACGTCTAAACGGTAACTTTCCCGCCAAAGTATCCCACAAATTATGAGTACCGCCACACCAACGAAAACGAGATACTGACTATTGACGTTACCGAAACTGGCAAACAACTTTCCTTGGAGTAAGTCGTATTCGTTAGGATCCATAATCACTTGTAAAAACGTACTAATACTACTGAAAAAAGTACCTAAAATCATGCCAATCATCAATAATAAAAATAAATCGGATTGATTTTTGCGTAATAGAAAATACGATAAACTAGTACTTAAAAACACCATTAAAAAGACGTTCATCAAAAACGACCCAAGACTTACTTGACCTAACGCTTGTGCGCCTCCTAAAAGAAAAAATAACACCGTCTGCACAAAGACATACAAGGAATCCATCCCTAAAATGTTTGGCGTTAGGAAATGATTTTGCGTGACCGTTTGAAAACTAATGGTTGAAAAAGCCGCAGCGATTCCGACAAAAATAAAAGCCAATAACTTTTTGCCTCGTAACGCCAAAGCAAAGGACCAATTGCCATACGTGTTATAAGTTAAATAACAAAGGCTCACAATTACTACGGCAGCTAAAAGCAAAAGTAATGAAAGCCATTTTTTTAAAGGCCGTTTCATTGTTTGCGCCCCCTTAGTAATAATAAAATGAACAAAATGCTCCCTAATGTTCCGACAACCACGCTGACAGGAATTTCATAGGGGGCAATCAATACTCGTGCTAAAATATCACAGATTAACAAGAACAAACTCCCGCAAATCCCAGTTAACCACAAGGTATTTTTCATATGATCGCCATAACGTAAAGACACGAGATTGGGAATCACAACCCCTAAAAACGGAATATTCCCCACCATCAATAAAACGATGGCACTTGCTAAAGCAACCAGCGTCAAACCTAAAAACTGAATTCGCTGGTAATGGACGCCAAGACTATTTGCAAATGCTTCACCCATACCAACGACAGTGAAATGATAAGCAAATAAATAAATAACAAACCACAAAGGAATCATTAAGAATAACCATTCATAATTCCCTTTCATAACTGTGGAAAAATTTCCTTGTAACCAAGCAGACATATTTTGAACCAATTGGTATTGATAGGCAAAAAATGTGGCAATTGAGCCTAGAATGTTACCAAACATCACGCCCACCAAAGGGACCATCACTTGATTCTTACTTGGTAATAATCGAATGAGCGCTAAGAATAACAAGGTCCCGCTTAGCGCAAAAATAAAAGCAATTGCCGTTCGATAGAGAAACGGAGCTGTTGGGAAAAATAACATTACGACTAAAATACCCAACCTTGCACTATCGGTTGTTCCAGCGACACTAGGAGCGACAAATTTATTTTGTGTGAGTTGCTGCATAATCAATCCAGAAATACTCATCGTACTACCAGCAATGATTAAACTCAACGTGCGGGGAACACGGGTGGTAAATAAAACAAATTGTTGCTGCGCATCTAATTGAAACAATTGAGAAAGTGCAATGTCCTTCACCCCTATCACTAATGACAATAAGCTGAAAAGTAATAGTAGAACAAACAAACCAATCTTTTTCATGAGAAAACTCCATTTTTATTTAATTGAGAATGATTCTCATTCTTAGTTACAGTGTATGAGAAAACCATCACAAATGCAACCACTTTTTTTCCTTTATTAAAAACTTCTTCTCAAGCCGACTGACCAACGACTTATCTAAGATATGCTATAATGGAGGGAAACGTTAGGAAAGGAGTGTTACTGAATGGCGAATGATGACTTACAACAACGTCTGGATAAAGGAATGTACGGTACGCCCCTCGTTAATCCTGAAGAACAACACAAATACATGGGCACATTTCGTGAACGCTGCCGTCTCTCCATGACCGTCGCTGAAATGAAAGATACACAGAATCAACAACATTTATTAGAAGAATTAGCGAAGCATCCTGAAGTTACAGTACTTTTAAATGGCGAAATCTCTTCTGACCTGCAAAGTACCTATATTAAATTATTAAATCAGCATGGCGCAACCTTTAAGATTGTTAACAATTTTGTGGAGAACAACCCTGACTCTCTCGGCTTACTGTTAGCTGAAAAACATGCAGTCGATGAACCTGTGATTGACG
The DNA here is from genome assembly GCF_018919685.1 of Enterococcus sp. S183_ASV_20. Classification (NCBI taxonomy): domain Bacteria; kingdom Bacillati; phylum Bacillota; class Bacilli; order Lactobacillales; family Enterococcaceae; genus Enterococcus; species Enterococcus sp. S183_ASV_20. The sequence continues at coordinate 50,042 of NZ_JAHLRI010000016.1, read as the reverse complement.
TTACAGAAAAATATCCTCAAGCAACAGAAACGTCAAAAGAAGAGCCAACAGCTAAAAAAGGCTTTTGGCAAAAACTATTTCACTCATAAAAAGCTCAAGAAAAGTTATGAGTCATTGGATTGTTTAAACATGAGTTATGAGCGCTTCCATTTATAATAGAATTATGCTATTATGAAAATGAAAAGAGAGATATGCTACTACATACCTCTCCTTTTATACCAACGCCAGTTATAAGAACTGGTGGCTTACTGAGTTAAGTTTTTATTACTGTTTAACCGTTCGGCCTGTCAAGCTTATGAACGGTTATTTTTTATCGTTTTTCGTTGCTTCAAGGATACCGAAAATCAGTAACGCAACAAGGGTTGCAAAACTAATCATCAATTCCAATGTCGCTTCGATTGACAAAAAAAATGCTCCTTTCGTTAAAGTGCATCGGATACACATAGGCATCACCTGCCTCTCTAACTCAGAGCCACCGTCATACAACTTTCATTGGTAATAACTTTAGTATAACCTATTGGGTTCACCAAGAAAACGTTTTTATAAAGAATACCGCCAAAAAATCTATTATGAATTTTTTGGCGGTATTCTTTTTTTATTGAACCACTTCTGGGTATAAAAGTTTTAAAACGTCCATTGTTAAACGGCGTCCTTTTCCAGCGTAAGGATACACATGCATGTGCATGGCTGGATTAAAGTTTGCTTCGATAATCCCGTACGTTAAGCTATCACGTGTGCCTTTTACGTCTTTGTCAGGAATGATTAAATCAATACCACAAATTTTGGCTCCTAAAGCAGCTACGGCCTCAATGGCGATTTGTTTATAACTATCATCAATGACATCGGTCATATCAATCGAATCCCCGCCCGTGCTAACATTAGAATTTTCTCGCAAGTACACGATTTGCTCTTTTTCTGGCACAGAATAGATAGTTAAACCTTGTTCTTTCAACATTAGTTTTTCTAAATCATTTAACTGGATTAACTCTAGTGGTGCACGGTGATTGGTCCCCCGCAATGGATCACTATTTTTAGCGGCCACCAATTCTTCTACAGTGTGTTTGCCATCTCCCGTAACATTGGCTGGCACGCGCAACATGATGGCTTTTACATCATTATCTAACACAAAGAACCGATATTCTGTTCCAGGTAAAAATTCTTCAATTAAAACCGCTGTGTCCTCTTTAAAAGCAATCCGTAACGCTTCCGTAAAGTCTTCCAACGAAGCGCCTTCTTTAAAAATGGTAATTCCTAAACCGTAATTCGTTGATTTTGGTTTCACGACAAACGCTTTATTGGCGTAGCGTAAATGTGCTTCTTGTGCCTCAATAAAAGATGAAAATTCTTCACCGCCAGGCACATGGAACCCTGCTGCAGACAAAATTTTCTTTGTCACGGTTTTGTTTTCCATAATCAATGGTACCACGTAGTTATCTTTGCTAGTCATGTTGGCATTTTTGACGTATTCAATGTGCTCGCCATGTTGCAGTTTCAAAAATTGCTCTTGTTCATCTAAAATTTCGATTTCCAAACCTTTTTGAATCGCATCAAATAAGAAAATTTGTGTGGATAATTCCATCTCACGGAAACCAGCTAATTGATAAGGGCGTTCAAAGGCCATACTTTGATATTGGTTTCCAAAAATATTTCCCAGTTCACTGTTGGAGTTTTCTTGAATAATCGTCCACATTTTGCCAGAAACGGTGTCTTGTGGATTCCGCAGTTGTTGATAATACTTACCGACAACTTCTTTGCCTTTGCGAATGCCTAGAGCATCTAACATATCAATCATTTCTGAAAAAATCCGATCGCCTTCTGCAATTAACTTAATCGTTTCATGAGGATGACCAAGAGCCACTTGTTCATTAAAAATATCGCCAGTTTTTACCCATTCATCCGCTTCTTCTTTTTCATCTGTCCACAATAAATACAACATGAAATAATGTAAGAAATCCACGGTATCTTCCACAATGCCTAAACGTGAAAAAGGATTTAAGTCTAAATTACGCAACTCGATATAGCGAATACCTGTTTTAGGCAGATCAGACATTTGTTTCCCGCCACGTAAGCGCACAGGCGCATAAAATTCTTTTTCTTCAGAAAGTAAACCATTTTCCACCATGCGATGAATATCTTCTAAATAGCGTTCCAATGAGGCATACGATACTTTCACATTGTCATGATTTCTGTAGCCATACGTACTATTCCGAATACTGCGAATGGGTTCTTGCGGTTGGTCGTCGTAGACCCTAAAGTAGCCGTCTTCACTAACTGGTGAAGCCCCAAAAAGATACGTAATTAACCAACGATAACGTAAAAAGTTACGGGCAACTTTCATGTACACTTTCGTTTTAAATTGTTTGCAATCTGTCACTTCGGATTGTTCATCATATAATTGCTGAATCAGGGCTTGGTCATATTCAAAATTAAAATGAATTCCGCTGACCATTTGTTTTCGTTTGCCATACTCTTTTGCCAAATAACGACGATATAACACTGCATCATATTGATCTAATTTAGCAATTTTAATCTCTTCATCTTTTGTTGGTAATTGTGGCGGCATACTTAATGGCCACAGCATTTCATCTTCTGGAATCGAACGACGAGCCACATCGTGAATGGCATCTAAAAAACGAAGCATTTCTGTGCCGCTATTTGCTACAGGCGTGATTAGTTCTAATTGTGTTTCACTAAAATCTGTTTGAATATATGGATGATAAGAACGGTTACCAAAAACCGTGGGATGATCAGTTGTCGCTAAAAGCCCTTCTCGTGTACTACGTTGGTTTTCTTTTTCTAAACCAAAACGAGCCATCAATACGTAAGGACGAACATTTTTCTTTTGCATTAATTCTCTATAATTCATCTTGTCGCCTTTCTTTCTACAAACTATCTGTTTCTCTTACTATTATATAGGAAAACGAGTAAATATGCTGTTTTTTTGAACGTTCACTTGGGAATTTTCGAGACACTTTTAGAGAGCGCCTTTTTCCGTTATACTGAAAACAACTAGTTTATAGAAAGTGGGGATTGCTCATGAAAAATCGTGCATTACTTTTAATTGACTTTCAAAAAGGCATCGAAAGTCCGTCGCAGCAATTGTACCGTCTGCCAGCAGTGTTGGAAAAGGTCAATCAGCGTATTGCTGTCTACCGCCAACACCATGCGCCCATTATTTTTGTTCAACATGAAGAAATCGAATTACCTTTTGGCTCAGACTCTTGGCAACTTTTTGAAAAGCTGGATGCACAGCCCACAGATTTTTTCATCCGCAAAACGCATGCGAATGCCTTTTACCAAACAAATTTAAATGATTTATTGACGGAACAAGACGTTCAAACGTTAGAAATCGCTGGTGTCCAAACCGAGTTTTGTGTGGACACTACAATTCGGATGGCTCATGGTTTAGGCTATACGTGTTTGATGACACCGAAAACCACTTCCACCTTGGATAATGGACATTTAACCGCGGCACAAATTATCCAACATCATGAAGCTATTTGGGCTGGCCGCTTTTTGACTTTTTTGAGCCTGTGACAAAAATCACTTTGGATTTTTGTTCCGGGCTCAAAATCTGATAAACGGCGGGAACAGAACCAACTCCTTCGGAAATAAGCCGAAATTCTCCAAAAATTAAAGAGCAATTTTCGGAAATTCCTTCTTATTGCTGAGAAACACTATTTGCAAAGCAAATAGATGTTAATCAGTACCTACTTGGTTCTCGGAGCTAAACGGTTCTGTCCCGACCTCTTTTCCAAAAAATTGTTTGTTCACTATGTTTTCTTGTCGTATTTCATGTTAGTATAAGGAAAAAGTGTTCAGTTGATTAGTTGAAGATTTAGAGTGTGGGACATAAGTCGATTAGGCTTGTCTCTCATGTTCTGTCTTTTTTTATGTCATCATTCACTAAACTAATAAATAATTGGAGGTATTTTATGAACAAATTTTTTACAGCCCAACGTTTAAAAGACACCGCCTATGTAACAGTCGGTGCATTCATTTTGGCCATTTCAATCAATGCGGTCTTATTGCCAAATAAACTTGTCGCAGGCGGAGCCAATGGCATTAGTATTGTTATTAATTATGTTTTCGGGATTAGTCCCGCCATTGTTCTTTACGCCATCAATATTCCTCTTTTAGTGCTTTGTTTCTTACTTCTTGGGAAAGAGGTCGGTGTCAAAACCATTTATGGCAGTCTTATTTATCCATTTTTTGTAGGAATTACTTCGGGGATGCCTGTTTTAACACATAATATTTTTCTAGCAGCATTATTTGGCGGTATTATTACAGGTGCTGGCCTAGGCTTGGTTTTCCGTGGCAATGCTTCAACTGGTGGGACAGCAATCATTTCACAAATTGTCAATAAATACTTCAAAGTTTCCTTAGGTATTGCTATTTTATTCGTCGATGGTTTAGTCATTTTATCAGCAATGTACGCTTTTAATGCAGATATTGTGCTATTCTCTTTAATTTGTTTATTTACAATTGGTCGTGTCGTTGACATGATTCAAGTTGGTCTGGTTCGCTCGAAGAATGTGATGATTATTTCACCAAAATATGTCGCTATTCAAGAACGCTTATTACGTGAACTAGATAAAGGTGTGACCTTGGTGCCAATCGAAGGCGGTTATCGAAGCGCGAAAGGCATGCTCTTAATGACTGTCATTCGTGAAAAAGATTTTCCTCGCTTAAAAGAAGCCATTCTTGATATTGATGAAGAAGCTTTTTTGATTTCAATGAGTGCGAGTGAAGTCTACGGAAAAGGATTTAGCTTGAAAAAAGTAGCTGATTCTTATGGTGTTGAAGCTACTAATGCCAATAATTTACAATAGTTTTTTGTAGGAAAAGAGCCGCAAAATCTGTAGAGATTTTGCGGTTCTTTTTACATCTTCATCCAGACAGGTTCTAAGCTATTGCCATCCAAATCTTGCACTTCTAAGCCATACGTTTGCTCTTCTGGTATTCCCATATCAACTCGGTAACAGTTGCCTCCGTTAGCTTTGGCGGTTTCGCCAAACTGTTTTACGGCTTCGGCACTCTCTAAACTAAAGGAAATTAATGCCCCACTGGTGGTTTGCGCATCAATAATTTGCTTTTCTTGGATAAATTTTCCATAAAAGTCATGGTTCAACAACATAATCCAAAATTGATCATCCCACATCATCGAACTAGCTTCCTCTGTTGAAAATTCCTCGTTCTTTTTGAATCCAAGTTTTTCATAAAATGCTGTAGAACGTTGGACATCCGCTACTGGGAAGTTAACAAAAACCATTGTGCCCATGTGATTCATCCCTTTCTTTTAATCATCTACGACAGCTAAGTGTGCGTTGCGACAAAATCAACAAGCTTGTTTGATTTATACTAGCATATTCATAAAAGAAATGTTACTAAAACGTTTTCTTAAGGTAATTCTCGATAAGCCAAGTGCTGAATGATTTCACTATGTTGTGGATAATCGTTTAACAATTCCGCTTGAGTAAATAACTCGAAGTCTTCAAACTCAAAGCCTGGTGTAACTACACAACTGACTAACGCAAATCCTGTCGCTACTGTAGAGCCAAAGATTGTGCCGGCAGGAACTGAGAACGAAAGCTGTTGTCCTTGAACTAAGTCTTTCCCTAACTGAACAGCTTGATACGTTCCATCAGGAAAAATACAGTGAACGGTTAACGGCTGACCATCGTGAAAAAACCATAATTCATCCGCTTTTAAACGATGAAAATGTGACGGACTTTCTGTATTTAATAGAAACAAAATCGCTGTATGCAACGCCCGTTCGCCTCGTTTGGTTGGAATCAATTGTTCACTTTTATTGGTTTGTTTAAAATAACCGCCCTCAGGATGCGCTTCTAATCCTAACTTCTCAATCCACATTTGTTCTGTCATCTTCTCCCTCACTCCTTCATTTTTTCAGAAACAATTTAGGAAGAACTTAGAACATCCGTCCCAATCCTAAAATAAACGGCGGGACAGGAGGTCGGGACAGAACCGTTTAGCTCCGAGAAATAAGAAGAAATTTCCGAAAATTGCTCTTTAATTTTTGGAGAATTTCGACTTATTTCCGAAGGAGTTGGTTCTGTTCCCGCCGTTTATCAGGTATTGAGCCTGGGACAAAAATCCAAAGTGATTTTTGTCCCAGGCTCCTGTCCCACGTTCTTCCCAAACCTGTTATTTTCTACAACTAAACATCTTTTAATAAGCCTTTAAATAAGCCCATTGCGAAATCGTTGGCATTAAATGGTTCTAAATCGTTAATGCCTTCACCTAGACCAACTAATTTCACTGGCAAGTGTAATTCATTCCGAATAGCAATGACAATACCACCTTTGGCTGTTCCGTCTAGTTTGGTTAAAACTAAACCAGTGACATCGGTTGTTTCTTTGAACTGTTTGGCTTGTGTCATCGCATTTTGCCCAGTAGTTGCGTCCACGACTAAGAGTACTTCGTGAGGCGCATCTGGAATTTCTCGTTGGATGACTCGTTTGATTTTTTCTAATTCCTTCATTAAGTTGACTTTATTTTGTAAACGACCTGCTGTATCCACTAGCAAAACATCGGCCTGTTCTGTTTTGGCACGTTCCACTGCATCGAAAACGACCGCTGCTGGATCGCCGCCAGCATTCCCACGCACTACTTCAACGCCAGCCCGTTCGCCCCAAACAACTAATTGATCGATGGCGCCCGCTCGGAACGTATCGGCAGCTGCCATTAAAACTTTCTTTCCTTCCAACTTGTATTGATGGGCTAATTTACCAATGCTGGTTGTTTTACCAACTCCATTAACACCAACAAATAAAATCACGGTTAAGCCATTTGGCTGTAAGTTAATCGCATTATTTTCATTAATTCCTGCTTCTTCATACAAATCAACCATTTTTTCAATGATGGTATTTTGAACTTGAGCTGGTTTTTTCACGTTTCGCAGTTTCACTTCTTGTCGCAAGGCTTCTGTAATTTTTAAGGATGTATCAAAGCCTACGTCTGCACCAATTAACGTTTCTTCTAATTCTTCAAAGAAATCTTCATCGACGCTTCGGAAATTAGCAAACAATTCGTTCAACCGTTGACCAAATGTTTTACGCGTTTTTTCCAAGCCTTTTTCATATTTTTCTTGGACCTGCTCTTCTTTTGACTCTTCAATTTCTTCTGAAACCTGCGTGTCTGTTGGTTCTGCCAACGGAGTTACGACACTACTTTCTTCCTCAGGCGCTTCCACAACAACTTCTTGTGTTTCCTCTGTCAGGATTTCTTCTGGCTCTTCTTCTAACGCTTCTTCTACATCAGCTAATTTTTCCATTTCAGCGTTATCTGTTAAATCGGCTGTTTCTGCGACTTCTTCCGCTGCCGTTTCTGGCGTTGTTTGCGCCTCTTCTGCTGCGGTTTCTTTTGATTCAGCAGGCGCTGATTCATCACTAGGTGTTTCGTCTACTGTTTCTTCAATTATCTCTTGTTTTTCTTCTTCCTTTTTTTCAGCGGAAAAAGCTTTTTTAATTTTATCAAAAAATCCCATTCTTATTGGCCTCCTTCCAACGGCGTTAAAATATATTTTTCGACCGCTTTGGCAACGCCATCTTGGTCATTCGTGTCTGTAACGACATCTGCAGCTTCTTTAACTAATGGAATCGCATTTGCCATGGCGACACCTAAGCCAGCGTATTCAATCATCGGTAAATCATTTTCTTCGTCCCCTAAGGTCATGATTTCTTCTGCACGGATTCCTAAATCTTTGGCTAACAAGGAAATACCATAGGCTTTCGTAATCCCTTTTGGCATAAATTCTAATAAGTTATTTCGCGTTTTAATAATTTCAAAGCGCTCATAAAAGGAGGCCGGAATTTCCTTGATGCGTTCATTTAAATACGCTTCATCAATCGCAACAACAACTTTGTTATAAATTCGGTTCGGGGTTAACTCTTCTAATTTGTAGGACTCAAAGGTTAATAATTTGTTTAGAGAACTATAAATTGAAGGATAATTAGGTGCAGAAGGCAGTTGCATCACGACCTCATCGGATAAGACATCAAACGGCATGTTGAGTGTGGTTGCTAATTGGTACAGCTCATGAATCGCTTCCAAGGGCATCAATGTTTTCTCAATAATGGCTCCTGTATCATTTTTTTGAACCAACCCGCCGTTAAAAGTAATGCTATAATCGCCTTCATCTTGTAAACCTAATTCTTCTAAGTATGGACCAATGGCTGCCAAAGGTCGACCTGTGCAGATAACAACTTTCACGCCTGCTTGTTTCGCAGCCATCAGTGCTTGTTTATTCCGCAAAGAAATCTCTTTTTGGCTATTTAATAATGTTCCATCTAAATCAATAGCAACTAATTTTATCAAACGTTCGCTCCTCCTTGCTTCTGGCTAATTGCTTTTTTCAATTGCGCCACCTTCTTTGACCTCTTCCAAGCGAACTGAAACGATTTTTGAAACCCCAGATTCTTGCATAGTCACGCCATATAAAACATCTGCGGCTTCCATTGTCCCTTTACGATGCGTCACCACAATAAACTGTGTGCCATCTTCAAATTCGCTTAAATAATGGCCAAAACGAGCAACGTTGGCTTCATCTAAAGCTGCTTCTACTTCATCTAAAATACAGAACGGAACTGGTCGAACACGAATAATTGAAAAGAGTAACGCAATCGCCGTTAATGCCCGTTCGCCTCCAGACAACAAGCTTAAATGTTGTAATTTTTTCCCTGGTGGTTGCGCCTCAATCTCAATCCCTGTATTCAAGAGATCCTCTGGATTGGTTAGCACCAGTTCTGCCCGTCCGCCACCAAACATATTAGGAAATACCACTTTGAACTGGCCACGAATTGCTTCAAAGACTTCTTTAAACCGTTCTTTCACTTCTTGGTCCATTTCATCCATGGTTTCAAATAATTGTTCTTTCGCATTTAATAAATCATCTCGTTGACTGACTAAAAATTGATGGCGTTCATCGACTTGTTCAAATTGCTCGATGGCACTTAAGTTAACAGGTCCTAACCGCTCAATTTCTTGTTTTAGGCGCTTCACTGTTTGTTGCGCTTGCGCCAAATCATCGATTGGGAAATACGCTTCATAGGCAGCTTCAAAGGTTAAGCTGTATTCTTCCTGTAAGTAACTTAATGAGCTATCTAATTGCATTTCTGCACGATTTTTTAGGACTTCGATTTGTGTTTTATCTGCTAAATACTGTTGTTGGCGTTTGTTTTCTTCCGCTAATTTTGTATCTAACTCGTCTACTTCTTCTTGCAACGCTTGTCGTTGACTGCGTGCCGTTTGTAAAGAGGTTTGCAACGCTGTTTGTTTCTCCGCTAATTGCGCGACTTGTGCCGCTAAGCCTTCTTCGGTTAACTGGTGATCGCTAGAATGGCTACTTAGTTGTTGTAGCTGTTGACGGATGGCCGTTTCTCGAATCAACAATTCGTCCAATTGTTCTTGTTTGTCTTGCTTTTGACGAGCAAAATGGGCACATTGTTCCGCCGCTACTGCTTGTTCTGCTTGAACTGTCGTCAAGCGTTCTTGCGCTTGGGCTTTAAAGGTTTCCATTTGGCTAGCTTCTTGTTCCACTTGTTTCATTTCAGCATCTAAACGTTCTTTCGTTGCCATTAAGTTTGCTTGTTGCTCTGTCAATGTGGCTTTTTTCGTTTGATATTCGGTTAAGAATTGATGCAATTCCCGTGATTCATATTCAAACAAGCGTTTTTCTTTTGTTAAACGAGTAATCGTTTCTGTTTGATTGGCTAATTTATTGTCAATTTCTTGTTGTTTTAAGCGATTTTGTTCACCAGCAGAGCGCAACATTTCTGCACGTTCTGTGGCTGTTTTCACTTCTTGCGAGAGCGCTTGGACTTCTTGTTCTACACTTCTTAGTTGTGTTTCTAATTGAGTCATTTGTTCAGTGATTGTTTGAAGTTCTTGCGCTTGTGAAAATAGGCTTCCTTGGTTGCCACGTTTATTGGCTCCCCCAGTCATCGAACCGCCAGGATTCATCACATCGCCTTCCAATGAGACAACGCGATATTGGTAATTGACTAATTTTGCTAACTGGTTGGCACTCGTTAAATCTGCCGCTAAAATCGTGACGCCTAAGAGATTTTGAATAACGGTTTGTACTTGTTCTGGATAACGAACTAATTCACTGGCAATCCCCACGAATCCCGGTGCACCAGCCAAACGATTCTGAACCATCGCCGATACAGAGCGTGGCTTAATGGTAGTCAATGGTAAAAAGGTTGCTCGGCCACTGTGTTGTTGTTTTAAGAAAGTAATGCCTGCTCGACCATCTTTCTCATTTTCCACAACAATATGTTGCGCCGCACCACCTAAGGCCGTTTCAATCGCCAACGTATATTCTTTAGGCACTTCAATTAACTCAGCCACTGCGCCAACAATCCCAGTTAATTGGTTTTTGTGACGCAATACAGCTTTCACGCCTTGATAGAAGCCAGCGTAATTTTCTTGAATTTCTTGCAAACTTTTTTGGCGTGCCTTCGCTTGTTGCACTTGATTCATCGCTTGGTACATATCGTTTTGACGCTGTGCTAATCGTTCACGCTTAGCTTCAAGCGTTGCTTTCAACGCAGTGTATTCTTCCAGTTGTTCTTGTAAGCCTTGTTTTGCGACTTTTTGCTCTTTTTCTAGCGTTTCTTTCATTGCGAGAGCTTCAACCATCTGTTCTTCTAGCGCTTCGTGTTTTGCTAGCGATTGTTGATTTTTAGCTGTTTCTTGTTGATATTGTCGTTCTAAATATTTTAAGTCATTGGCTGTATTGGCTTGTTCTTGCATGACTTCCACATACTGACTGCGCAATTCCTCCATTAATTCTTTAGAAGACTTACTATATTTTTCCACATCTTTCGTTGCCAAAGCCAATGCTTCTTTTAACGTCTGACGTTGTGCCGTTTTTTCTGCGATTGCTGTTTCCAGCGTCTGCAATTCTTCTCGATAACGAACAATTTTTTCGGCCGTTTCTGCCAATGTCTCTTCGTATTCGCTTGCCGTTTGGGAGGTGTGTTTGGAACGTTCAATTAAAACATTTTTTTGTCCTTCTGCTTGTTTCAACGCTTCTGTCACTTGTAATAATTGTTGTTGTTCCGTTTCAATTTGTTCATCTAAACGATTGCGCTTGCTTCGTAAACGTACCAATTTGCCTTCTAAGTCATGGACTTGCTTACTTGCGCCAGCTAACTTTTCTTCAATGGCTGTTAATTCTTGCGTTTTCGTTTCCCAAATAGCTTTTGCTTCTTGAATTTCGGTCACAGTTAAATTGACATCAATTTCGGTAAGTTCTTCTTTCAAAGCTAAATACTTTTTAGCCGCATCTGCTTGGGCGGCTAGAGGAACTAATTGGTCTTCCAACTCGTAAATGATATCTTGGACACGGCTTAAGTTGTCCTCAGTTTCGAAAAGCTTTTGTTCAGCCTTTTTCTTCCGTTGTTTGTATTTTAAAACGCCCGCTGCTTCTTCAAAGATCCCACGACGGTCTTCAGGTTTACTATTAAAAATCGCTTCAACTTTCCCTTGTGAAATAATTGAAAAAGATTCTTTGCCTAACCCTGAATCCATAAATAAATCTTGAATGTCTTTTAAACGGCACGCTTGTTTATTAATAAAAAAGTCACTTTCGCCCGTTCGTTTTAAACGACGGGTGACACTAATCTCACTATAATCCAATGCTAAATAATGGTCGCTGTTGTCTAACGTCACGGTAACTTCCGCAATATTTAGCGGTTTACGACCTTCCGAACCGGCAAAGATAATGTCGTTCATTTTGCCACCGCGAAGGTTTTTCGCAGATTGTTCACCTAATACCCAGCGAACGGCTTCCGTGATATTACTTTTCCCACTTCCATTCGGACCAACCACTGCTGTCACATCATCTTCAAATTCAATAATGGTTTTATCTGCAAATGATTTAAATCCTGTAATTTCAATTCGTTTTAAATACACGAATATTGCTCCTTCCAGCCTTACTGAGGAATACTTTTCAGTGCCCGCTCAGCGGCATCCTGTTCAGCTAACTTCTTCGATTTTCCTTGGCCTAACCCAATGAGTTCACCATTCATGTAAACTTCAGTGAAAAAGGTGCGGTCATGAGCAGGGCCTTCTTCTTTAATTAAGCGATATTCAATTGAAACATCGCCTTTGCGTTGTAAAACTTCTTGTAATTGTGTTTTGTGATCCATCTCATGTGAAAAAGCACCGGCATCAATTTTCGGAAAAATAACGTCTTCAATAAATTTCTTGGCTGCGCCAACTTTTTGGTCTAAGTAGAGGGCACCTAAAAAGGCTTCAAATAAGTCACATAATAATGATGCACGTGTTCGTCCGCCCGATGCTTCTTCTCCTTTACCTAATAAAATGTAGTTGTCGAAGTGACATTCTTTCGCAAATTTGGCTAAACTATCTTCCCGAACGATGGCTGCGCGCATCTTCGTTAATTTTCCTTCTGGAAGTTCTGGGAATTTTAAATACAAATATTGTGAAACAATTAATTCTAAAACTGCATCTCCTAAAAATTCAAGACGTTCATTATCGGATAATTTTAAATAGCGATGCTCATTCACATAGGATGAATGAGTAAAAGCTTGCTCTAATAGATTGACATCATGGAAAACAATGCCGTAACGTTCTTTTAACTCTGTTGTTAACTGATTGTCCATTCTCCACATTCCTTTACATTTATTTACACCTTGTTTCATTATACTTTTTTTTTCACTTTTTTTAAATGGTTCTATTCAGAAAAAGCCTGTTATTCACTGTGTTCTCATTATTTTTTAGAAAAAAATAAATAAATCACCTCTCCAGCTATCAAATCAGCCACTGCTACCCCATAAAAAAAGAGAAAACGTAGCAACGTTTTCTCGGAATTTTTTGAATAAACGTACCAGCAAGAGACAATAAAAAAAGCATTCAGTTATTCACTTTCACTAAATATTAACATCTCATTTAAAGATTGGGATAATTCTTCTTTTTGTCGTCTTTTTAATTTTGTTTTAGTCGCATCATGATTCTTTACTGTGCCTATATGAACCTGCACCTCTTTCTTATTATTTATAGCAACAATAAAAGGTACAGAAAGCGACTCATCCCCAGTATATTTTTGATAAAATTTTTGTAATAATTCATCATCATTTTCTGTATAGTCATCACCACGAGTATTTACAGCATAAGCATTCATACTTTCCTTCTCTAATTCTTTATCTAGTATTGGTAATAATTCTAGACACCAAGGACAAGTCGGAAAGCCAAAATAATAAATTCCTTGTTGTCTGTTCACCAGATTTTCCATTATTTTTGAAGTATCAGTATGTACAAACTGTTTTGTCTCGTCATTATAGGATACATACTTATTTTGATTAAACGCTAAGTAATAACCAAAAACAAATATAATCAAACTAACAAGAAAAATAATGAACACTTTTCTTTTTTTCATTTATTTCTCCTCCTAAAAATTTGAAAAATTGAAAGCAAAATTATTTCTCCATCTGCAGTAAACGGTAAGAGATTAAAAATATTACTAATACAAGATACTTTTAAAATCACAGTATAATAATTTAATGGCAAAATTATTCCTACTATAACCAAGAAAAGCGGAGATATCGCTGAAATCAATAAATTATCTAGAGGATTATTTCTGTTCGTATACACTACTTTAAATGGGTATAGACCAACTCTCTTTATATAAGCATTGTATTTGAAGAATTTGGCTAAAATAAAATGTAACCACTCATGTACAAGTAACACGACATATATTGACAACACATACAATATTGATAACTTAATAATCATATTTTCTTTTTTCCAAATAACCCAGTCAAAATATAGACAACTAACAATAACAACAAATAGAGTACTAATACCTTAATTGTCAAACCAAAAGTAGTTGAAATTTCATGTTTACTTATACGATTATCAATCGTAATTCCTAATAAGGTAGTGACTTTCGTTGATTCTGTGCGACTGGTATGGAATAGCTCCCATAATGTTTCAATCACAAGAACTAACAAATAGATAACTGTTATACTTCCTAAATATTTACTATTCTTTTTCATTTCTCACCTTCTTAATTACTAACAAATGCAAGAGTACTAAAACAATTAGAATCAACCAACCAAAAGAGCGATTTGTCAATAAACTAACTAGAACAAATACAATAAATAATAACAATAATGAAGTCGTTTCATTTAAACTTCCTTGTGATTTTGGAAATACATATCCCAAAATTATAGCTACTAATGATAACGACAACGCTGTAATTAGTTGAGCTAACTCCCCAAATCCCCAAAAACAAAGTAGTAACAATGGCATTGCCAACATTATCACTAGCAATAGTTGACTCAACCATTCATTTCTAATTTTTATTCTCAATAAATCATATTGTTTTCTGAAATCAGCAGTAATATCTCCATAGCTTAATAATAAAACGCCTGAAAAGGCCATAACAGTTGTCAAAATGAATAACATTGTTCTTAAACCACTTTGGAAAAAAATAACCAACATAACAACTGTAGTAAAACTAATAAAATACCAATTCGCTTTATAACGAAATATAACTTTATTTAAGAATGGAATGTATATATATTTTGAATGTTGAGACATTTGATTTTCAAGAATACTAATTAGTCTTAATAGGCCTATACTAATAAGCATTAAACATACCACTATTAGAAAAAAAGTGATAGGAATCATATAGGAGATACTCCACAATTGGTTTGCTAGAAATAATTCTAAACCATAACGAAAATCAAAAAAATAAAAAGTAGCAAAAATCATTAATAAACTATCACCTATCACTTTGAGACTATTGATTTGTTTCACTCTTCGTTTCAAAAAGAATGCAAACAAACAATGTATAAACTCAATCACCCCAATTACCACTAGGTAAAAAAGATGCTGAACAATAAAAAAAATGACATATTCAATAGGAACAGTCGTCACAAGTTTAATAGCTGGCGTAGAAATGATCATAACTAATTCATAAAGCAATATCATAATTACAAATTTGAATAGCATAAAAGACAAGCTGATGTCTTTCTTTCTAAAAGGCAATGTTTTCACAAAAAATAAGGAGTTTTTATCTAATGCAACAGTATTATCAACTAAAATATATGCTATTATACCTAAAACAAATGTATTACTAAAATAACTATAAAAAGTTATTTTTCGACCTTGTTCTATCAAAATATGACTAATTTTTTCTGAATCTGGTACAATTCTAGCTAATTCACTCATATTATAAAAAAAGTATGCAAAATAGATAAAAAATACACACACACCTATTACGATGCGAGTACTCTTTTTTGACAAAATAGAGTGCTTGAGCAAACCTCGTAAAGCATTATCAATAAATAACTCGATTAATAGGATGATATCCTTTGATGTATTTAATTTTTTCATGAATTTTCTCCGTACTTATCACTTCTTTTTCTAAATTCTCTGACGCCCCTAAAAATGGAGTTAAATTGCCATTGGACATCAATAAAATATTCTCTGAAAACCTTTCAATAATTAATTTATTATGAGAAATAATCACTATCCCTACTTCTCTAGATAAATTTTCAAACAGCTCTAACGTAAGCAATGTTGTCTCAAAGTCAAGTCCATTAAATATTTCATCACCTAATATATAATCAGTGTTAGCTAGTGCTGCTGCAACTATTTGTATTTTTTTCTTCATACCAAATGAGTACGATTCTATTAAATTAGTTCCAGCAAATTTTAAATCAAATAGTTCTAAAAAATCATCTATCCGTTCTGTATCACTACAGCGATATCTTGATAAAACAAAGTTTAAGTACTCTTTACCCGTCATATAATTAGGTAGATAAAATTCCGATGGTATATAGAATATACATTCTTTAAACTTTTCAGAATCATTAGAATAGCTCTCAATAAATACCTTTCCAGACGTTGCATCTTTCAATCCTACAATACAATCTAATAAAGTAGTTTTCCCACTTCCATTTATACCTACAATCACACTAACTCGGTTTTTAGGCAATGAGATAGTTATATTATCTAAAACTTTCCTATCAAATTTTTTTGTTAAATTTTCAATTCTTATCATAAGTTTCTTAACAAGAAGCCTCCATAAAATAGAGGCTCCTTCCTCCTTAAATATCAACGTTTACAATTGAAGGTAACGTGTACCAAGTCGGGAACACCAATTTTAATACTCCCAGCAAATGTTCCACCTACCCAACTACAGTAAACTGCATAACCAATACAGCCAATCACTGAAAGTAATATTACAACTGCCCAAACCCATTTTACAGTTATTTCTTGTGAATATTTTGATTGCAACGCAAGCAAATAATTCTCCATATAAAGTGGCATATCCATTCACTCCTTTCTTTAAATATAAGTTTTAGTTATAAACAATACCAAACACACCTTCAAAAACTAACTAAAACTTAATCTAATTGTAACTTATCGTTCTTTATACGTAAAGGTAGTATTATATATATAATAAAAAAAATAACATTTCATAACAAATATGTAGATATACACACTAAATAAAATAAAAAAACAGAACCTCCCATCAAAAACCATACTGCATAAAAAACAATTCATCTATAACAAAAAAATAACGCATACATATAAATTGTAATTGCTTAAAGTAACAAAAATTTTCACATAAAATAAGATGGCCTAAGAAACTATCCTATCCAAAAAAACAGATTCTAGAAGAGCTTTATGTCTTCTAGAATCTGTTTTTTTATTTCCGTGAGTCTGCAGTGACACCCACCGTTGCCCATGGATTATCTTTCGTATCAACTGCCCAAGTAAAGTCAACTACACGGTCGTTGACAGGCAAGACTTCATTTCTGTAAAGCGTTGGGATTACAAACGCTTCATCAATGGCATACTCTTGCCAATCGTAGAAGGCTTTTTTACGTTTTTCTTCATCAAATGATGCTTTTGAATCAATCGCGTCAAGTAATTTAGTATTTTCTTCTGACTCAAAACGTGTATAGTTAAAGGCTGAGTTTGGACCATATAAGCCGGTTGGTGAAGGATCTGAACCTGTGCCCCACGCGCCTTGATAGATATCTACTTCTGGGTCATCATTTTTCAATTTATCATAGAATGCTTGGAAATCAATTAAGCGTCCTGTTGTATACGTTACGTTTAAGCCAATTTCTTTCCATTGTTGGACATAGTAATCAGCAAGTGGTTGTGCAGTTTCGCCGCCTGACATTGAAGCAAACTTGATTTCTAGTGGTTTGCCTTCTTTGTCTTCGCGAATGCCATCGCCGTCTACGTCTTTATAACCAGCATCGTCTAATAATTTTTTCGCTTTGTCTAAATCAAGCGTATAGCCTTTCGCTTCGCTATCATGCAAGCTCTTGAAGACTGGTGGGATTAACGTTGTTGCCCCTGTTCGTAAGCCGTTGTAGAATTTTTGGCCGACTGCATCATTGTCAATTGCATAGCCCATGGCTTGACGTAAGCTTTTATCTGCCATTTTAGCTTTTGGATTGTATTTCACTGTATTGGTTTCTTTGTCAAACGTGCCCATTTTAAAGCCAATATACGTGTAGGCTTGTTCGGGACGTCCTAAGATTTGATACCCTTCAGTATCTTTGTATGTTGGATACGTATCTGTTGGCATTGATAATGCAATATCGTATTGTTTCGCTTTCATCGCTTCTACAATGCTCGCAGAAGGAACAGATTTGAACACTAATTTATCTAATTTAGGTTTGCCACCGTAGTAATACTCATTTGGTAGGTATTCAACAGATTCACCTGTCACAATATTACTCATGTAGTATGGTCCAATAGTCACAGGGTTTTTACGAACTGCATCGCTTGATTCCATGTCTTTAACAGCAATTCCTTCAAAGGCATGTTTTGGTAAAACTGAGCCCCAAACACCGCCACCTAATTGTTGCATTCCTGGGTGAACTTCTTTATAAGTGATTTTAACTTCTTTATCATTGACTTTTTCTATGCCAGAAATGGTTGGTGATTTACCATCATGGTAGTCTTCCATGCCAACAATATTCGTAAAGTTATCATCATAACGAATCCCTGTATAGTCTTTATGACCAATGACTTCATAAGAGAAAATCACGTCATCTGCCGTCACATCTTTACCGTCAGACCATTTCAAATTGTCACGTAATTTAATGGTTGCTGTATTGGCATCTTCATCTAATTTCAGATCCGCAGGACCCCCATCGACAATCTTAAAGTCTGCATCATTGTTAAATAATGGCTGTACCGTTGGAAGCATGTATTGTGCATCATAGTTGTCTTGATAAAATTCTTGCTGGAAAAGTCCTTGGAATTGTGTATCCATAACTACAGCGACATCTAATGTCCCGCCATCAATTGCTTTTTTATCATTTTTAACAGCGATTGGCATTTTTGAAATGTCTTCTGTTTCCGTTGCTTTATTGCCCCCGCCTTTATTGCCGCCACCACATGCAGCTAACCCGAATACTAACACAGAAGCTAACGTGATTGCACCTAAAATCCGTTTCTTGTTCATCTCTTTTCCTCCCTCATTTTTTGGCTAATTAGCCTAATCGTTGTCGTGCATCTGCTGAGCGCTTAAATGCTTGTCCAACATAGTTTATACTTAACATCAAGACTAAAATTAGAATTGATGCAGGTAACCAAACCCATTGTTTATTGACTAATACATCCCCACTGCTGGCGTAGCCAATTAAGGTCCCTAAACTTGGGACACTTTGTGGTAACCCGAAGCCTAAGAAAGTTAACGTTGTTTCGATCCCGATATTGGCCGCGAAATTAATCGTTAAGTTCGTAATAATTAATGAACTTAAATTCGGCATAATTTCTCGAAACATAATTTTAAAATCGCTTGTTCCCATTGTCTTAGAGGCACTAACGTAATCTCGGCGCCCTTCAGATAACGTTTTACTGCGGAACAACCGCGCTTTTCCAACCCAATAAAACGCACACATAATCCAAATAAAGGACCAGATACTATATTTAGGAATCACGGAAACGAACACAATAATAATTAACATAATTGGCAAAATCATAATAAAATCCACGATACGCATCAAAATATTATCAATCATACCTCCATAATAACCGGAAATAATCCCTAAACCGACCCCGATAATAGACGTAATAATCGTAATGGCAAAACCGATTAAAATCGAGTTCCTAGCCCCGATAATCAATTGTCCT
The DNA here is from genome assembly GCF_018919685.1 of Enterococcus sp. S183_ASV_20. Classification (NCBI taxonomy): domain Bacteria; kingdom Bacillati; phylum Bacillota; class Bacilli; order Lactobacillales; family Enterococcaceae; genus Enterococcus; species Enterococcus sp. S183_ASV_20. Next base: position 30,875 of record NZ_JAHLRI010000016.1, on the reverse strand, counting down.
AAAACATCACGACCCCCTTCATCGGCACCTAAAATGAACTTGGTGCCATTCATTGTAACGGTACCTGGTTCCGCATATTTATCTAAAATACTTACATGCATAACGGCACTTTGGTCTAACACTAACGAACCGATAAAAACGGCTAATAAGATAATGACCAAAAGGATTAAAGAAAACATCGCCATTTTTTCTTTGACGAATTCTCGCGCAATCATCCGAAAGCCCATTGGTGGAATACTTTCTTGTAAGACTTCTTCTCTTTTTTCTTCTGTCAATTCCATTTTTATCACCCTTTCTTCGTGTTTTTTCTACTGAATTCGAATTCTTGGATCAACAATACTCATTACAATATCAGAAATTAAGGTTCCGATAAGGGTTGCCAATCCCAAAATCAACACGAGAGCGGTAATAACGGAATAGTCACGTTGAATGATACTATCAATAAATAATTTTCCAATTCCTGGGAAAGCAAAAATCTTTTCAATAACGACTGATCCGGCAATCAAAGCAGTAATTTCATAACCTAATTGAGAGGCAATTGGTAATGCTGCATTTCTAAAAATGTGTCGATTAAAAATTTTATTCGTTGGCACTCCTTTTGAACGAGCAGTACGAACAAAGTCCATGTTTTTAACATCAATCACTTCACTGCGCAAATATTGAATAGTGACCGCTGTCCCTAGCAACGCTTGAGTGACCCCTGGTAAAATTAAATGCTTCAGTTTATCTAAATAATACGGCCACGTTCCTTCAGCCAAACCGACCGTCACGGTTCCACTCGTTGGGAACCAGTCTAAGCGATACCCAAAAATAAAGAGCATAATCAAGGCAAAGATGAATAATGGCACGGCAAAACTGAAGAAGTTGTAGATAACCACCATTTTGTCAAACCATGAATTTTGGTAACGACCAGCAATTAAACCGAAAGGAATGGCGATTAAATACGTGATTATGACTGATACAGCAGCCAATGCAATCGTATTCCCCACCCGACCAGCAATGAGCGTAGACACAGGTAACTTAAAGATAAAACTATGCCCAAAATCTCCATGTAAGGCATTGCCAATCCAACGGAAATATTGTTCGTACCAAGGATCATTTAACCCGGCAGCTTCGCGCATGGCTTCAATCACTTTCGGGTCTTGGTTCGGATTAATCAATCCTGTAAACGGATCACCTGGCATCATTTTAGCCAACAGGAAAATCAAGACACTTAAAATAATCACTTGCGGAATCATCAATAACAAACGGCGTAAAATTGTTTTCCACATTATTCAGCACCTCCATTTTTTAACGCTACTTGGTGGGTTGGACTAATCGCATGTAAGTTATAAACCCGCCCATTTTCATCATAATAGTCTTTATGATTTTCCCGATACTCTTGCTCAACTCTTCTTCGTTCTTCTTTGTGAGCTTCTCGGTTCGCTACGTCAATTTTAGGAATTGCTGAAAGTAAGCGTTTGGTATAAATGTGTTGTGGATTAGTGTAAATATCTTGGCGTGTACCGATTTCAACAAAACGGCCTTTGTACATAATGGCAATGTTGTCACACATATGTTTAACTACGCCCAAATCATGGGAAATAAATAAGTAACTTAACCCATATTCCTGTTGAATGTTTTTCATAAAATTCAATACCTGTGCTTGCACAGATAAGTCCAGTGCTGAAACAGGTTCATCTGCAATAATTAATTTTGGGCTGGTAGCCACCGCTCGGGCGACGCCTAAACGTTGGCGTTGTCCACCAGAAAATTCATGAGGATATTTGTACAACGCATCTTCTGGCATCCCCACAATATCCAACAAACTTTTGACTTTTTTCTTTTCTTCTTGGTCACTTAACCGTTCAAAATTTCGAATTGGTTCGGCGATAATATCTAGTACTCGTTTTTTAGGGTTTAAACTTGACATCGAATCTTGGAAAATCATTTGGACATCTTTGTTGTATCCGATCGCTTTTCGACTTCGCGGCTTGGTTACATCTTGTCCTTGATAAATAATTTCACCATTTGTAATTTTTTCTAAACCAATAATTGCTTTTCCTGTCGTTGATTTTCCAGAACCCGATTCACCAACTAACCCATACGTTTTACCTTGTTCAATCATGAAATCCACACCATCAACCGCCAAAACATGATCAGTGATTCGATTGAAGAAGCCGCTGCGAATTGGATAATGAACTTTTAAATCTTTAATTTGAATAATTTCTGTCATTACGCTTCCCCTTCCCCGTCTCTAAAATGAAAATGTTTATAACATGTACAACGAACATAATGATTCGGTGCAACTTCATGTAATGTTGGATTTTCTTCATGTTCCGATGCATCAATCCAAGGAATTCGTGGGGCAAACCGACAACCTTTTCTAGGTAATTTGGTTAACGAAGGAACAATCCCTTCAATCACATGAAGTTCTTCTTCATCTGAATTCTCTTGGGGAATGGACTGAAGTAAGGAACGTGTATATGGATGTTTCGGATGACTAAACAATTCTTCAGCAGTGGCTACTTCTACAAACTGACCCGCATACATAACCGCTACACGATCAGCCATTTCCGCAACTACACCTAAGTCATGGGTAATTAAAATAATGCCGCTCCCTGTTTCTTCTTGTAAATCTTTTAACAAATCGAGAATTTGTGCCTGAATGGTAACGTCTAAGGCCGTTGTGGGTTCATCTGCAATTAAAATCGGTGGTTTACACGCGATTGCAATGGCAATAATCACCCGTTGGCGCATGCCGCCAGACAATTCATGAGGATACTGTTTCCCGACACGCTCTGGGTTGGGAATCCCCACTTGATCTAACAGTTCAATGGCCCGTGCTTGTTTTTGTTGTGCGGTCATTTTGGTATGATACGTGAGACTTTCTTTAATTTGGTCTTCAATTCGCATGAGCGGATTCAGTGCAGACAACGGATCTTGGAAAATCATCCCAATATCGTTTCCTCTGACTTTGTTGTACAATGTTTCATTAAACGTAGTTAAGTTTAAATTGTTGTATAAAATTTCCCCAGTAATTTTGGTATGATTGGGATCATGTAAGCCCATAATCGTTGTTGCTAAGGTACTTTTTCCACAACCAGATTCTCCGACGATTGCCAGAATCTCATTTTTCTTCAATTCAAATGAAACATCATCGACGGCATTATAATAATCATCTTTGATTCTAAATGCTGTTTCTAATCCTGAAACCTCTAGTAATTGTTCATTTCCTTGCATCCATACGCACCCCTTACGTCCTTTCAAAAACATTATATAAATTAACTAATATTTAATGATAGCACTTTCTAATTTTTATCAATGTTAATTTACAGCTCATTGTTTTTTCATAATTTTATAGAATTATTCCATAAAAAGCAAGATAAAATAACTTTTTTCGCAGTTATTTTTTTACATGTATGATTTTTTTTACAAAAATATGTGTAAAAATAGCCTTATTGCTTAATAAAATAACCATTATGTACGCAAAAAAAGTCGATCAACACGAATGTCAATCGACTTTGTCTTATTATTTTTTATGAATTACTCACAATATAATCTACAGCGGCACCAACTGTTTCAATTTTTTCTGCATCTTCATCTGAAATCTCTGTTCCAAATTCATCTTCAAGTTCTAAAACAAACTCCATTACGCTAATTGAGTCAGCGTTCAAATCATCTTTAATGTTTAATTGATCTGTTACTTGATCCGCTTCAATATCAAAGTGGTTTGAGATAATCTTCGCTACTTTTTGAAGTACTTCTTCACGAGTCAACTGTATTCACCTCCACTGCTTTTGAAAAAAGGTTCTTTCTTTTACTAAAACGCTAAGATACATTGTACTCACAATTTGGGTATTTGTCCATCTTTTTTTCATTTGAGTAACAAACTGATGTCAAGACAATTGCAAATTACTCTGCTTTGCCTTCATAATATTCCACTAATTGTGGGACAACTTGGGTTTCTAACATTGTATGAATTTGACGAATGGTGTAGCGGACGGCATCAGGCCCCGTGGCCCCATGCGTTTTAATGACTGGCGCTTTTAAGCCAAATAAAACCGCTCCCCCATGTTTTGAGTAGTCCATTTCGTCTTTCATGCCACGCAACGCATTCTTTAATAATAAGGCGCCCATTTTTCCTTTGACACCTTCAGAAAGAATCGCTGTTTTCAGCAAGCTCATCATGTTCATAGCTGTGCCTTCGATGGATTTTAAAACGGCATTTCCTGTGAAGCCATCTGTCACCACCACGTCAGCTACGCCATTTAATAATTCTCGTGCTTCAACGTTTCCGACAAAATTAATCGTTTCATCTGCTGCTAACAATTCGAAGGCTTTTTTCGTTAATTCACTGCCCTTTGTTTCCTCAGTTCCGTTATTTAATAGACCGACACGAGGATTCTGAACGTTCCGAACTTTTTCAGCATAGAATGAACCTAAAACGGCATACTGAACCAAATGTTCTGGTTTATTGTCTGCATTGGCTCCTAAATCTAACATGTCAAACCCTTTGTCTGGTTCTCCCATGACAGGTAAAGTTGACATCAAACCGGGACGTTCCACATTTTTGATGCGGCCGACAATGAACAGACCCGCTGCTAATAGCGCTCCGGTGTTGCCTGCAGAAAAAATCGCATCGGCTTCCCCATTTTTAACTGCTTGCGCTGCTAAAACCATGGAAGCAGTTTTCTTACGACGGATTGCTTTAACTGGCTCATCGTCACTAGCAATTTTTTCATCGGTATGAATAATCGTAATGTTTTTTTCATCGGTGATGTATTTTTTTATTTCGGCTTCTTTTCCATATAATTGAAATTCAATGTCTGGGAAGTCTTGTTTGGCTAGCATAACCCCTTCAACAATTGCTTGTGGGGCGTTATCTCCACCCATTGCATCTACAGCAATTTTCATAAGTGATTCCCTCCTACTTTTTTGTTTCCTAACAAGTATAACATATTTTTTTCAAAGAAATACGCATTGGCTTTTACTTTCTGGCTTCAAAAATTACCTCTTCTAATCGAAAAATTGGGCCGCCTCATCTTGGGGTTTCACTCGATTGGCTAAGCCTTGATAAGCAGGATATTGCCACCACTCTTTCACTTTCCATAGGGCACTTGCTTCTTGGCGCGCAACTTCTAAAATGTTAAAGTCCGTCACGATATCTCCTACCGCAAATTGAGGCACCCCTGATTGCCGTGCACCGAACACTTCCCCAGGTCCGCGAAGTTCCAAATCACGCTCACTCAAGACAAAACCATTGGTGGTTTCTGTCATGATTTTCATACGCTCAACGCCCATTTCATTTTTCGGATTGGCTACTAAAATACAATAAGAAGCACTGGAGCCACGCCCAACACGGCCCCGTAACTGATGTAACTGTGCTAACCCAAACCGGTCCGCATCCATAATTAACATCACCGTGGCATTTGGTACATTCACGCCAACTTCAATAACGGTGGTAGAAACCAATAATTGCAGCTGATTGTCTTTGAACTCCTGCATAATGTCATCTTTTTCTTGATTTTTCATTTTACCATGTAGTAATCCCACTTGATATCTTGGGGAATAAAAGCTTTGCATATGTTCAAAAATTTCTGTTGCGTTTTTCACATCTAAGGCTTCTGATTCTTCAATCAAGGGACAAATAATATAGGCCTGATGTCCTCGAGCTAGCTCTTTTTCCATCCATTCTAAAACAGTATCTAACTGCGGCGGCCGAATCCAACGTGTTTCGATTGGAATCCGTCCAGCTGGCATTTCATCGATGATTGATACATCCATTTCGCCATAGGCTGTAATGGCCAGCGTTCGAGGAATCGGAGTGGCCGTCATAAATAAAACATCTGGTTTTAAGCCTTTTTCTCTTAATATTTTTCTCTGGTTCACACCAAAACGATGTTGCTCATCGGTGATTACCAAACCTAATTGATGGAAACTGACATCTTGTTGTATCAAAGCATGGGTCCCTACCACAATGTCAATCTCGCCATTGGCCAGTTCTTCGAGAATTAGACGACGTTCTTTCGTTTTGGTGGAACCTGTTAATAAGGCCGTTCGAACTTCTAATGGATCAAACAACTGCTGTAAGCTTTCCATGTGTTGCTGCGCTAAAATTTCAGTCGGAACCATCAACGCTCCTTGAAAGCCAGCGGTCATGGTGGCGTATAGCGCAATCGCAGCCACTACCGTTTTCCCACTCCCCACGTCACCTTGAAGCAATCGTTGCATATGCTTCGGACTTCGCAAGTCTCGACAAATTTCATTGGTCACTTTTTTTTGGGCGCCTGTCAATTCAAAAGGCAGTCCTTGGGTGAACGTTTTTAAGCGCTCCACGTCATATTGAATAGCTAAACCATTTTTTTCCGCTTTTTCTTGTTTCTTCAATCCTTGCATTTTAAGTTGGAAAAGGAAAAACTCTTCAAAGACTACTCGTCGTTTAGCTTGATGGCTTTCTTCTGGATTACTGGGAAAATGCATCGCCCACATTGCTTCTTTTCTAGGCATCAAGCGGTACTTTTCTAATAAATCATTCGGTAAAATCTCTTCAACCAGTGAACCATACTCTTCAAAAGCAGTGCGGATTAACTGAACCAACGTGCTTTGGCGGACTTTTTTATTCACATGATAAATGGGGGCGAAATCTTCATTGTCTCCTTTAGAAGCTAAGATTTTCATGCCATTTAATGATTTTCTCTTGGCATCCCATTTGCCATAAACAGCAATTTCTTCGGAAAGAACTACTTTGTCTTTTAAAAAAGGTTGATTGAAGAAGGAAACATTAATGACCGCATGTTCTTGCATCATTCGAAACGTTAACCGGCTCTTCTTATAACCGTACCGACTAACGACTGCTTCCGAAACCACTAGCCCTTTTAGCGTAACTTTTTCCTGATCCTGAATCTCGCTTAAATCCTTTTCTTGGATATCATCGTAGCGGAAGGGATAATACGTCAATAAGTCTTCAATTGTAGCAATCCCCAGTTCTTGTAAATTTTCAGCACGTTTTGGGCCAACACCGGGCAATACGCTGACTAAATCTGTGATGTCCATAAAATCCCCTCCTCATTAATATACGCAAAAAAATGGATCATTCATTAAATAGGCTGGTTCATTAGCCCTAACTAATGAACCAGCCTATTCGTTTTTATTTTTTCATCACGAAAACCTATTCTGCTGAGAATAAGTATGGATATACAGGTTGTCCACCTTCATGAAGTTCTGTTTCTAGTTCATCGTTTTCAGAAACTAAAATAGCGATTAGCTTTTCAGCTTCTTCAACCGAGCCATCTTCGCCGACAATAATTGTCACGATTTCAGTGTCTTCATCAATCATGCGGTTCAACGTGTCTAATGATGCATTAAAACGATCTGCTTCAGAAACGACGATTTTACCATCAATCATTCCTAAGAAGTCATCTTTTTTAATTTCAACGTCATCAATGGTTGTGTCACGAACGGCTGTGGTTACTTGACCACTCACAACGCTGTCTAACATTTCCGTCATACTTGCTTTGTTTTCTTCTAATGATTGTTGATCATTGAAAGCTAACATTGCTGTCATTCCTTGAGAAATGGTTTTAGATGGAACAACCGCTACTGGTACATCGGCAACTTCTGCTGCTTGATCAGCCGCCATAAAGATGTTTTTGTTATTTGGTAAGATAATGACTTGCTCTGCATTCACTTCTTTGACTGCTTTTAAAATATCTTCCGTACTTGGGTTCATTGTTTGACCACCACTAATAATGTAGCTTGCACCTAAACTTCGGAATAATTCTTGAACGCCTTCACCGGCTGCAATAGCAATCACAGCAAACGGTACGCGAACTTTTTCAGTCAACGCTTCTTGCTGAGCATCGCGTTCAACTAACGTTTCATGTTGTAAACGCATATTGTCTACTTTTATTTTTACTAACGAACCAAATTTTTGGCCGTAGTTCATCACTTCACCTGGATGCTCAGTGTGTACGTGAACTTTGATAATTTCGTCATCGTTAACGACTAATAGAGAATCGCCTAGTTCATTTAAGTAGTTTCTGAATGTTTCATAATCAAAAGCGCTGTCCACGGTTGGGCCTTCGCCGATACGAACCATAATTTCTGTACAATAGCCAAATTTAATGTCTTCTGTCGCAACGTGGCCACTAACACCACGATGATGTTCAGCATTAACCATTTCGTCCATTTCGGCAGGACTTGGTTCATACGTTTCAGTTGGTAAAAATTCACCACTAAGCGCTTCTAAAAATCCTTCATAGATAAATAGTAGTCCTTGACCCCCACTATCTACAACGCCGACTTCTTTTAGGACAGGTAATAAATCAGGTGTTTTCGCTAAGGCACGTTTAGCACCTGCTACAACAGCTGTCATAACTTCGATACAGTCATCTGTTTCTTTCGCTTTACGTTCACCAGAACGCGCCGCTTCACGAGAAACAGTTAAGATTGTTCCTTCAACGGGTTTCATCACTGCTTTATACGCTGTTTCTACACCATGTGTAAAGGCAGCGGCCAAGTCTTTGGCATTTAATGTTGTAACCTCAGGAATTTGTTTTGAGAAGCCACGGAATAATTGAGATAAAATAACCCCAGAGTTTCCACGAGCACCCATTAATAACCCTTTGGATAACGCACCTGCTAATTCTCCTACTTTTTCAGAGCGAGAATCGGCCACAGCCTTTGCACCACTGGTCATTGATAAGTTCATATTTGTTCCTGTATCACCATCGGGTACAGGGAAAACGTTTAATGAGTTGACATATTCTGCATTTGTGTGCAGACGAGTCGCACCTGCCTGGACCATTTCCTGGAACTGACCTGCGCTGATTTCTGTTACATTCACCTAAAAAATCCTCCTTCAGATTTACCGCTAACGGCAACACACGACTTCCTTGTGCAATTGCATCGTTGACAGTACACTACCTCTAATCCGGTAATACACGAACTCCTTGAACAAAAACGTTAACTGAATTCGCAGTGACACCTAATAATGTTTCAAGATTATATTTTACTTTTTCTTGGACGTTACGAGAAACTTCAGAAATTTTTGTACCATAACTAACAATCGTGTAGACATCCACTGCGATTCCGTTGTCTTCTTGACGAACAACGACACCACGTGAGTAATTCTCACGACGTAAAATATCGTTTAAGTTATCTTTAATTTGATTTTTGCTTGCCATTCCGACAATTCCGTAAATATCTGTCGCAGCTCCGCCAACTACTGTAGCGATCACATCATTGGTAATCTCAATGGTACCTGCGGGTGTTTGAATTTTTACAGCCATTGATGAAAGCCTCCTTATAAGAGCACATTCGCCCTATTTTCTTCCATAACATTTTATCATATCCAGCCTTTAATTAAAAGGAAGTTCGTCAGATATTTTCATTCTTCCACTTCTAAGTGAACATTCTAGCAAGATTTCAATTTACTCTTTTTGATTGCTAAAGTCAAATCATAGAAAAAAATCTTCTTGCAAATCACTGCCTAATATGATAAATTAAGTTAGTATGAGCTGAATATTATCGCTCCAAGATCAAGGCAAAGGAGGAAACTTAAAATGGCAAAAGTATGTTACTTCACTGGTCGTAAGACTTCAAGTGGTAATAACCGTTCACATGCGATGAACTCAACAAAACGCACTGTGAAACCTAACTTACAAAAAGTTCGCGTATTAATCGATGGTAAACCTAAAAAAGTTTGGGTGTCAACTCGTGCTTTGAAATCTGGTAAAATCGAACGTGTTTAATAAACTTAAATAAGCAAAGCTGGACGTTCGTTGTTCGGCTTTTTTTATTGCATAAAAAAAGAGGCTGGACCTTCATCGCATTGATGAAGGTCCAACCTCTTTTTACTTGTCTTTACTTTGAATAACCGCAATCATCCCTGCATCGAAGGAAAAAGCAGCGGCTTCTTCGATAAATTCATTACTTGCATACGATGTTGGGTAAGGAACATCTTGATTGGTTAATAAATATTTACTGCGTCGTAGCGTCAAGTTTTCTACAGGCGTCAAACAGCAGTAGGCCAGATATTCTTTATCTGGCTCTTTTGGTACGATATACGAACCAGGGGCGTAATACTGGATGCTATTTTGACGATCGCATAGACGGATTTGGCGAAGTACGCCTTGAAATCGTGGTTCAAAGGGTAACCAAAGATTGGCTAATAAGTGGTCAATTCTGCCCCCTGTCGCACCGATAATCGTCATCTCTGCTTGTGGAAATCGTTGTAAAGCTTCTTGAAGCGCTAATTGTGTATCTGTATCATCTTTTTCAGCAGGTGCTTGGATGAGTGTTTCGGCAGTTTCTTGGACAAAATGGTATTCTTCTCGTGATAATGAATCAAAATCGCCCACCGCTAATTGTAACGGTAAATCGGCCTCTAATAAATGGAGACAGCCGCGATCAATACCTACGAAATAATCATACGTAGCTGGTTCAATGGTTGGCCAATCACTTGGATTGCCGCCAGCTACCAGTAAGACACGACTCATTTGTCTAGCACTGCTCTCAGTGCATCGATTCGTTCTTGAGGATTTTCAGCATTATAAATGTAGGAGCCTGCAACAAACACTTCCGCACCAGCTTCTTTGCAGCGTGCGGCAGTTTCAGGAACAATCCCGCCATCGACTTCAATTTCATAGGTGTATCCTTTTGTTTCTTTCCATTCTTTTAATTGAGCAATTTTTTCTAGTGAGTTTTCAATAAATGATTGTCCGCCAAAGCCTGGATTGACAGTCATTACCAAGACTTGATCTGCCAAGTCTAATACATTTTCGATCATCGAAAGTGGTGTCCCAGGATTGATGGTTACGCCAGCTTTCACACCCGCATTTTTAATCATTTGTAAGGCACGATGAATATGGGGTGTTGCTTCTTGATGGACAGTAATAATATCCGCACCGGCTTCCGCAAAGGCATTGATATAGTTTTCAGGTTGTACAATCATCAAATGAACATCCAATGGTAGTTTTGTCACTGGACGAATCGCTGAAACGATATTCGGTCCTAAGGTAATGTTGGGCACAAATTTACCGTCCATGACATCAACATGAATATAATCTGCTCCTAATTCTTCTACTAAACGGATATCTCTTTCTAAATTGGCAAAATCGGCACTTAAAATGGATGGTGCTAGTTTCATTTGGCTCGCTCCCTTTATATTTGCTATGATTTTTTCTTATAAACAGGTCGTCGATTCTCGATTTCCATTAAAAACTGTAAATAATTTTCGTAACGACTCGTCGCAATGGTTCCCGCTTCCACTTGACGTTTCACTTCACAACCAGGTTCTTTGTGGTGCATACATTCACGAAACTTACAGTGAGAGGCCGCGGCAACAAATTCAGGAAATTGCTTTGGTAATTCCACTGCTTCCATCTCCAAGAAATCGATGGCACTAAATCCTGGTGTATCAGCAACCAAACCGTCGTATAACGGAATCAATTCCACGTGACGGGTCGTATGTTTGCCCCGTCCTAAAGATTGGGAAATTTCCGCAGTTGCTAGTTGTAATTCTGGTGAAATTTGATTCAACAATGTTGATTTTCCAGCGCCTGATTGTCCCATAAAAACAGTCAACCGTTCTGGGAAAAAGCGTTCTAATTCTTTGGTGGCTTCTACGTCTTCCGAAGCGATTACCGCATAACCTAACGCTTCATAAATCTGTTTAATTTCATTGACTTCTTGACGTTGCGGCTCATCTAATAGATCAACTTTCGTTAAATAAATAACTGGTTCTATATCCTTATACTCTAAGCTGACTAAGAAACGATCCAACAAATTAAACGAAAAATTTGGCGAAACCATACTCATGACAACCACACCTAGATCCACATTTGCAACAGGCGGGCGCACTAATTCATTTCGTCTTGGTAAAATTTCCAACACATAACCATCTGTTAAATTATCGCTTTCAAAAAGCACTTCATCTCCCACGAGTGGCGTAATTTTTCGATTACGAAAATTCCCTCGCGCTCTTGTTTGATATGTTTCTCCATCTGCGTATACATAATAAAAACCGCTTAACGCTTTTCTGATTTGACCTTTCAGATAAACCACTCCTAACTACTTTCGAATATACAGGATAGTGGCAGAGAAATCAAGGGAGCCTCTCGATTCTATTAATTAAAAAGAGCCTAGGACATAAGTCGAAATGACTTACCTTCCTAGACCTAAATCTTAAGATAAATGGCGAGACAGGAGCAGCTTCTTCTTATTGCTGAGAAACACTATTTGAAAAGCAAATAGATGTTAAACAGTACCTACTTGGTTCTTGAAGCTAAACCCTCCTGTCCCAACCTCTTGTCTTAATTACTCGTACTACTTTCACTAGTGGTGCTTTTTGAATCATTTGCTTTTGAATAATAAACTGTAACAGAGTCGCCTTTTTTGACTTTGCTGCCAGCAGATGGGCTAGTTCGTTCAACGACTTGGCCATCGCCAGAGCCAGATAATCCTTGTTCATTGATTTTAAGGCCAGCGTTATTGATGCTGTCTTCTGCAGCTTTTGGCGAATAACCTGAAATATCAGGAACAGTTACTGAGTCACTGCCTTTGCTGACATGTAAAGTAATCGTGTCATTTTTCGGATCAACAGCGGTACCAGAAGCTGGTTCTTGACTAATCACGGTATCTTTTTCAACTTTGTCGCTTTCTTCGTCCACTCGTTTAATTTGAGATTCTGGGATACCTAAAGCAATTAAGCGACTTACCGCATTATCGTAAGAAATTCCGCTATAATCAGAAAGTGTCACTTTGTCGCTACCTTTACTTACATATAACGTCACTTGGCCATTTTTAGGTGTCACGGTGCCCCCTGGTGCGGGGTCTTGCGTAATGACTAAACCTGGTTCTACCGTATCGCTTGCTTGGTCGACACGCGTAATTTGAGATTCAGAAATGCCTAACTGTGCCAGTGCATTTACTGCATTTGTGTAAGAATAACCGGCGTAACTAGGCAAAGTAACCGCTTCTGGTCCTTCACTGACCGTTAAAGTGACTTTGTCTTTTTTCGGATCAACTTTTTTACCTGCAGCTGGTTTTTGTTTAATAATGTTATCTGTAGACACAGAATCACTGTATTCTTTTTTCGTTGTAATTTGGTCTTCTGAAAACCCTAGTTTTTTCAAGGCTTCGACAGCAGATTCATACGATTCGTTTGTATAATCGGCCATCTCAATTTTTTCTGTTCCAGAGCTGATATATAAAGTAACAGATCGGCCTTTTTTCACAGATGATTTTGCTTCGGGGTCTGTTTTGACCACCTTGCCTTCTTCAATCTTATCATCGGGAATTTTTTTGGTTTCACTATCGACTTTCAGCCCGGCACTTTGTAGCGCTTGTGAAGCGTCCGCTTTCGTTTCATTTGTAACATCAGGAACTTCAACGTCTTTACCACCCGACATTGCAAAGGCTAAGCCACCTATTGCTAAAGCAATTAATGCCGCAATTGCTAAGCCAATCCACAATTTTTTGCGGTTTTTCTTCGGTGGTTGTTCAGCTAAAATGTCATCTGCGATATCTTCTGGAACTTCGACAGGCGTTGTCTCTTCCGGTTCAGCGATGTCTTCGGGAATCGGAGTTAATACTTTCGTTTCTCCTAATAAAGCCGTTGGTTCCCACGCAGGTTCGTTTAAACGACTGGCTGACAAGGACGTGTATAAGTCTTCTGCCATCTCATTCGCTGTTTTGTAGCGATCGCTTGGGTCTTTTGCGGTTGCATGACGAACCACATTTTCCAATGATTGAGGAATCCCTGGATCAAACATTTTAACAGAGGGAATTTCTTCTTGAAAATGTTTTAAGGCAATCGTTACGGCTGATTCACCATCAAAAGGTACATTCCCTGTTAGCATTTCATAGAGAATAATTCCCACAGCGTAAATATCTGATTGGTTGGTCGCCATGCTTCCGCGCGCTTGTTCTGGCGATAAGTAATGCACCGAACCTAACATTGTGTTCGTTTGCGTAATTGACGTTTCTGACAAGGCAATCGCAATCCCAAAGTCAGTAATTTTGACTGTGCCGTGTTCGTCAATCAGAATGTTTTGCGGTTTTAAATCCCGGTGAATAATTCTATGTTCATGTGCCATTGCGACAGCAGATAAAATTTGTTGCGTAATGTCCACAACTGTGGAATAAGGAATTGGGAAATGCGTTTGGATGTACCGTTTTAAGTCCATTCCTTTCACATATTCCATGACTAAATATTGTAGTCCATCTTCTTCGCCTACATCGTACACACTGACGATATTCGGGTGAACCAGCTCAGTTGCGGCTAGTGCTTCACGCTGAAAACGTCGGATGGCGGCTTGATCGTTTTGGAAGTCAAAGCGCAAGACTTTTACTGCAACGTCTCGGTCTAAAATTAAATCGTGTGCTAAATAGACGTTGGCCATGCCGCCGCTTCCGATGCTGCCAATAATGTGATATCGACCATTCAGCTTCTTGCCGATTTCTATCATTGGTTTTCCTCCTTCTGTTCGTCAAAGTGTATCACTAACACGGTAATGTTATCTAAACCACCTGCTTCATTTGCTTGGGCAACGAGTTGGCTTAATTTGGATTCTAAGGGATCTGACGTCTCTAAAATTTCTAAAATTTTTGTCTCAGGAACCATATTGGTTAAACCGTCCGAACATAACAGTAAATAGTCATTAGGCAGCCATTCATGATTGGTTACATCGACTTCGACAGTGCCAGGCATTCCCAAAGAACGTGTTAGGACATTTTTTCGTGGATGATTTGCAGCCATCTCACGAGTAATCTCCCCTGATTTTACTAGTTCATTCACTAAAGAATGATCTTCTGTTAATTGTAACATGTGTTGGTCACGAACTAAATAAGCACGACTGTCCCCCACATTTGCTAAGACAAATGAATCCGGTAAAAGGATGGCACCAACCACGGTTGTCCCCATTCCTAAATACTCTGGTTTCGATTGTCCGCGTTCATAAATTTTTTCATTTTCCTTTTGAATTGCTTGAATTAACCACTGTGCAGATTTTTCAGCTGAGTCGACAGACGCATTGGACCAACTCTCACCTAAATTATTGACTGCCATTTGGCTAGCGACATCACCTGCTTGGTGACCACCCATGCCATCTGCTAAAACAGCAAAGGTTATGTGTTGTTGGTTCTCAAAAACGTTGGCATAATCTTGGTTCGTATTTCTTTTGCGACCGACATCTGATTGAACGTTGATTTCCAAATTATTTCACCTCATTTGAACTAACTTTCCGCATACAGCAAATAAAGAAGCCATCTGTCATGTATTGATGGGGATACAGAACCAGTTCTTGCTCTTTTACTACTGCTTGGACATTTTCATTTGCAACAATTTCAATTTTTTCAAATTCAGGGTGTTTGGCTAAAAAGGCTGCCACTACTTCCTGATTTTCTTCTGGCGTAATAGTACAAGTGCTATAGACCATTATACCCCATTGTTTTAGTGTTGGGGCAACACTTTCTAAGATTTCTAACTGAATTTTAGGTAAATTTTGAAAATCATTGGCCGTTTTATGGTATTTAATGTCTGGTTTACGGCGCATTAGCCCTAAGCCTGAACATGGTGCATCAACTAAAATCCGATCAAAGGTTTCTGCGGGAAATTCTTCGGCCACTTGTCGCGCATCAAGCTTTTCTGCTTGGACGACATCCGCCACATGGAGGCGTTGCGCATTTTCATTAATTAGCTTAATTTTGTGCGCATGAATATCTAAAGAGGTCACACGACCACCTGCTTCAGCCTCTAAAAAAGTTGCGATATGAGTCGTTTTGCCACCAGGAGCCGCACAAGCATCCAAGACACGATGATGCGGTTCAATTTGCATCGCTGGAGCCACGAGCATAGAGCTTTCATCTTGAATGGTTAAACAACCGTTAATAAACAGTTCACTGCCAGCTAAGTAGCCTTTTTCAGCGACAACACC
Organism: Enterococcus sp. S183_ASV_20; assembly: GCF_018919685.1. Lineage (NCBI taxonomy): Bacteria > Bacillati > Bacillota > Bacilli > Lactobacillales > Enterococcaceae > Enterococcus > Enterococcus sp. S183_ASV_20. Next base: position 14,955 of record NZ_JAHLRI010000016.1, on the reverse strand, counting down.
ATAAGGGGAAAGTTGACTTTCCTTCGCGGCAATCCCTGTTTCTTGTAATTCTTCCAGCGCTTCTTCTCGTGAAATAAACCGTGTGTTTACTCGGCCACTCGCATGGCTTTTTTCAAATAATGATAAACCTAACTGCCGTGTTTCTTCTTCGCCTAATTGGGCAAGTAATTTTTCTGTTAACCAACGTGGCATGCTAATTTCCGTGGCTAAACGATCAACTGGATCGCTAATTGCGGCCAAACTAGGTGCTCCATTTCGTTGGAACGCCCGCAGCACGCCATTCACGAATTTACCAATCCCAGGATTGCCACGACGTTTGCCAATTTCAACCGCTTCATTAATGACTGCATGATCGGGCACTTTATCTAAATAAAGTAATTGATATAACGATAAAATCAATAAATTTTTCACCCAATTATCGACTCTTTGCGGTTTCTTAACAAATGGTGTTAAGTAGTATTCCAACAATAATTTGCGACTAATTGTGCCGTAGACAAGTTCTGTAAACAAGCGGCCATCTTTCTCGCTTAGTTCTGATTTTGTCATCATTTCATTAAGTAAAAGATTGGAGTACGCCCCACCTTTATCCACACGTTCGATGGTTTCTAAAGCAACGTATCGAACAGAACGTTTTAATTTCTTGGGGATTTTTTCAGCCATTTTTGTTAGTCCACCTTATCTTTTTCTGCGACATTTTGACCAACGCCATTTAAAAATTCTTGAATCGTTAATTGACCTTTACCTGCTGGTTGCAGGCGATCAATTTGAAGGACTGTCCCTTCACCACAAGCAATCCATAGCGCTTTTTTACTACGCTGGATAATCGTTCCTGGGGCGCTGGTTGTTGTTTCAGTCAGTGGTGTCACTGCCCAAATTTTCCAGTTGGTCCCTTGATAGGTTGTGAACGCTGTTGGCCAAGGACGCATACCACGCACTTGGTTATCAATTGCCTCAGCAGTTTTTTGCCAGTCAATTCGTTCTTGTTCCCGGGTAATATTTGGTGAAAAAGTAGCCTCTTCTTCCACTTGTGGAATAGGCGTGATTTCGCCAGCAATTAGCTTGGGTAACGTTTCTAATAAAAGTTCTTTTCCTAGAATGCTTAATTTTTCAAACATGGTGCCTACATCGTCTTGTTTCGTAATCGGAATTGCACGTTGCGCTAAAATCGCGCCAGCATCCATTTTTTTCACCATTTCCATAATCGTGACGCCTGTTTCTTTTTCTCCTTCAATAATCGAGTAATGTACAGGTGCGCCGCCACGATATTTTGGTAAAAGTGAGGCATGGACATTAATCGCACCTAGTTTGGGCGCTTTTAAAATTTTCTCTGGTAAAAATTGTCCAAAGGCTGCTGTCACAATTAAATCTGGTGCTAAGTCAATCACTTTTTCCATTTCAGGAGAACCTGAAATTTTCTCTGGTTGTAAGACTAATAAGTTATGTTTTAAAGCTGCTTCTTTGACAGGCGTTGGGGTAATCACTTTTTTTCGGCCAACTGGTCGATCTGGTTGCGTGACAACCGCTTGAACGTCATAGCCTGCCTCGATTAAACTTTCTAAAATCGGAACAGAAAAGGCTGGTGTGCCCATAAATACAATTTTAGTCATCAAAATGTTCCTCCATATACGCTTCTAAATCTTCTGGTGCAATTTTCTCAATCATTTTATCGATAAATAACTCGCCGTTCAAATGATCAATTTCGTGTTGAAAAGCTCGAGCTAAATAACCGTAAGCCGTAACTTCCATTTCTTCACCTTCACGGTCAAAATAACGGACAGTCACTTCATCTGCTCGTTCAACGGTTCCATATGTTTCTGGAATACTTAAACAGCCTTCCACATCAATACTGGTTCCCTTTTTTTCAATAATCACTGGATTAATTAGTTCAAAACGACCAGATTCTTCATCAATTTCAATTACTGCCATTTGCAAATTTTTGCCAATTTGCGGGGCTGCTAAGCCAATCCCATCATGGGCCAGCATTGTTTCATACATATCCTCTAGTAACTGCACAATTTCATCGGTAATAATCGTCACAGGTTGAGCCTTCATTTTTAAGTGTTCGTTCGGGTGAATCACAACTGGATAGCGCATAAGTGCTCCTTTCAAAGCTGTATTTTTTAAATAAAATTCATGGGTTCTGCATCAATGGAAAGCTTTAAACCACGAGCCGTTGCTCGTTGTGTATCGGTTAAAATTTCTTTCAATAATGGTTGAAGCATTGGTTCTTGTTTATACTTGATAATCACTTGATAAAAGTATCGATTATTGACACGCATAATTGCGTTAGGCGTTGGTCCCAACAAAATAGCTTGCGGCGATAAGCCTTGTTTTAATTTCGTCGCAATTTGAAACATTTGTTTCGCTGCTTCATTTTCTTCAGGATGGCTAGCCGTAATTTGGACCGTAAAATAGTACGGCGGATAATCCCCACGATGACGGATATACATTTCTTTTGTATAAAAATCTTCATAATCTTGGGCTTTTGCCAATTGTATCGCATAATGCTCGGGGTTAAAAGATTGAATGATGACTTCCCCCGGTTTTTCAGCGCGACCAGCGCGACCGCTGACCTGTGTCAATAACTGGAAGGTCCGTTCACTGGAACGAAAATCGGGTAAATTCAAGGCGGTATCAGCATTTAAGACACCGACTAACGTCACATTTGGAAAGTCCAGTCCTTTGGCAATCATTTGTGTGCCTAATAAGATATCCGCTTGTCCTTCACCAAATGTTCGCAAAATCTTTTCATGCGCACCTTTGCGACGGGTCGTATCAACATCCATTCGGAGAATACGACTGTCTGGTAATAACGTTTGTAATTCTTCTTCTACTTTTTGTGTGCCTGTTCCGTAGTAGCGAATTTTATCTTGGCCACAGTTAGGACAGCGATAAGGAATCCGTTCTTCATGCCCACAATAATGACATTTCATTGTTTTACTATCCATATGCAAAGTCAAGGAAATATCACAATTCGGACACGGCAACACATAGCCACAATCGCGACACATCACAAATGACGAATAGCCACGGCGATTAAGTAGGAGAACACTTTGTTCGTTTTTCTCTAAGCGTTCTTGGAGTTTTTCTTGCAACGACATGGAAAAAGAAGAGACATTGCCATTTTCTACTTCTTGCCGCATATCCACTACATCAATCGTAGGCAAGGTTGCCGCTTGATTGGCACGCTGTGTTAATCGTAACCGCTGATAAACATTTTTTTGTGCGCGAGCGCGTGATTCCAAGGACGGCGTGGCACTACCTAAAACAACAGGGCAATGATGGTACTCCGAACGCCAAATCGCTAAATCTCTCGCGTGGTAGCGGGGGGTTTCTTCTTGTTTATAACTTGCCTCGTGTTCTTCATCAATAATGATCACACCGATGTTTTCGATTGGCGCAAAAATGGCTGAACGCGCGCCAACCACCACTTCCGCTTCTCCTCGTTCGATCTTCCGCCACTCATCGTATTTTTCACCTTGCGATAAGCCACTGTGCATTACAGCAACATGTTCGCCAAAGCGACTTTTAAAGCGTTGCACCATTTGCGGAGTTAAAGAAATTTCAGGGACAAGCATAATGGCTGTTTTGCCTTGGTTAAGAACTTCTGCAATGACCTGTAGATAAACTTCTGTTTTCCCACTTCCTGTAATACCTTCCAATAAGTAGGTTTGGCTTTGCTGTTCTTGGACCGATTGTAAGATTGTTTCCACAGCCACCTGTTGTTCTGCATTCAAAGATAACGCAGTCGTTTTTTCAAACGTCTGATTAGCAAACGGATCACGATACGCTTCTTTTTCAATGAACGTTAACCAGCCGTTTTTGGCCGCTTCATTTAAAAGCGCGGTACTGAAACCTAATTCTTTCATTTCCTTCACAGCGGTGACTTTTTCAGTGCCCAAGCGTTGTAAATAGTAAAGAAGTTGCCCTTTCTTCTTAGCTCCCTTGCGTAACCCCAAACGAATTTCCTCTAGTTGTTCAAATTCCTTAGCGGCTTGAATGAAGCGGACCATTTTGACTTTATTTCTCGTCGTAACTTCGTAGCGAATATCGACTTTTTGCTGTTTACGCAACGCCATTAGTTGAGGCAAAAGCCCACGTTCTTGCGCTTGGTCCCACGAAATTTCCTCTAAACCATAAAATAACTGATCTTGTAATTCTTCAGAAAGCTCATCCGTTAAATAAATATATTTTTGGTAATCGGCACGCATTACGCTAGGCAACATGGTTTGCAAACAAGTGATTTTAAAGGCAAACGTTTTTTCCTTCATATAATCAGCTAAAGCCAACATTTCTGTATTTAAGACAGGTTTTAAATCCAACACCGCCACTAGTTCTTTCAACTGAACATTGGTTTCGTCAAGAACCGTTGCAGCCACTGGTTCAATGGCTAGAACAAACCCTTGAACATGCCGATTACCGTTACCAAAAGGCACTTCTACACGCATGCCGACAGCCAATTGCTCATTTAAATTTTCAGGAACTAAATAAGTGAATGGTTGATCGGTTTGCATCGTTGGTACATCCACAATAACTTTGGCTACTTTTTGCATGGTGCGTCCTCCTTTTTATGTAAATTCTCTTTGCCTATTGTACTAAAGATTGACTGATTTGTCTTGTGTGTCTCGTTGGCACCTTTCAGAATAAACGAAGAGAAAGCCTCTGAAATAGACAGACGGCTTTCTCCATTCGTTGACAATCATTCAATTAATTTTTTTCGTCACGTAAACGGTTTTCTAATTCTTTTTGTTCTTGTTCACGTTGGCGTTTGCGTTCTTCACGTTCAATGCGTAGACGTTCACGTTTTTCTTCAGGATTTGGATCACTGATCACTGTTCCTGCTTCGATTTCTTCTAACGCACGACCCACACTTTTTACAGAATCAAAGGATTCAACGGTTGGTTGAACGCCTTCATCTAATTCATGCGCACGTTTGCTTGCTAAAATAACCAAAGAATATTTTGAAGGGACTTCTTTTAACAATGAGTCAATTGACGGTTTTAACATCATAAGGCTACATCTCCTCTAACATTTTAATATATTTTCCAATTACACGGTCAACACGGAAGTGCTCACTCGCGATAATGTCTTTAATTCGTTGCACGGCTAAAGGAACTTCATCATTCACTACCGCATAATCATACAGCGCCATCATTTCGATTTCTTCTCTGGCTACAGCCATTCGTTCTTCAATCACAGACATTTCGTCTGTTCCGCGGCCAATAATTCTTGATTTTAATTCCGCTAAATCGGGGGGTGTCAAAAAGATAAATACGCCATCAGGCACTTTGTCTTTGACTTGTTTAGCCCCTTGGACTTCGATTTCTAAAAAGACGTCTTTGCCTTCATCTAGCGTCTGGTTAACATACGTTAATGGTGTCCCATAATAGTTACCAACATATTCCGCATATTCCAACATTTCTCCAGCTTCAATCATCGCTTCAAATTCTTCTCTTGAACGGAAATAGTAATCTACTCCATCCACTTCGCCTTCTCGCTGTTTCCGAGTGGTCATTGAGATTGAATATTGAAAATCATTTTCTTCACTGTCGAAAATAGCCTTTCTTACAGTCCCTTTCCCCACTCCTGAAGGACCTGACAATACGATTAATAACCCGCGCTCTGACATAACGACTTCCTTTCAAAACATAATTTCACACTATTAGTTCTATTTTGCACTTTTTTTCTGCAATTTTCAAGACTTTCTTGGAGATTCACTGAAAAAATAACATTTCTTCTTTAATTTGGCTTTCATAACTTGTTCTTTTTTTAAACAAATTACCTAGAATTCCTATACAGGCAGCCATTTTTTAAGTAAAATGAAGTGATGACTCCTTTAGGATGAAAAAACGTGAATAAGAAAGGACTGAGAAACATCGCACGAATTAAACCATTTACATTGTTTCTGCTAGGCTTAGTTGTCAGTTGTGGGGCCTTTTTTGCCCAACCTACTGTGACTCACGCAGAAGAAGATATTACCGCAATTGCTAAAAAAATGGGGACAACCCTGAAAGCGGATGGCATTCCCAAAGCAGCCATCGTTGTTGATGCTGATTCTGGAGAAATTCTCTGGTCGCAGCAACCAGATTTAGCGTGGAATCCTGCCAGTATTGCCAAAGTGATGACCATGTACTTGGCCTTTGAAGCAATGGAGCAAGGAAAATTTACAATGGATACGACTGTGACTGCTACGCAAAAAGATGTCGATATTTCTAAAATATATGCCATTAGTAATAACAAAATTACGTTAGGTGTTGCTTATCCAGTCCGTGAACTGTTAAAAATGATTGCTGTCCCCTCTTCTAATGTGGCGACTCTCATGTTGGCAAACTTAATTTCAGGGAACCAGCCTACTGACTTTGTTCATTTAATGAATCAAAAAGCGGCTGAACTAGGGATGACAAATACTACCTATTACAACTGCAGTGGGGCGCAAGCAAGTGCCTTTAACGGCCTGTATCAAATGCAAGGAATTGATCCAAATGGAGATAACGTCTCTACAGCTAGAGATTTAGCTTCACTAACCTATCACTTTCTGAAAAATTATCCAGAAATTTTAGAAATCACCAATAAGCCAGTGGTGAAAACAATGGTCGGAACGCCTTACGAGGAAACTTTTGAAGCGTACAATTATTCTTTACCAGGCGCTAAGTATGGCTACCAAGGCGTGGATGGTTTAAAAACAGGCTCTAGTCCAACAGGCGGCTTTAACTATATTGCGACTGTCAAACAAGGAGATTTTCGTTTAATTGAAGTCATTTTAGGCGTTGGTAATTGGCAAAACCAAGATGGTGAATACGAACGGCATGTGGCTGGAAATGCTTTGCTGGACTATGCCTATACGACATACGAACGCAAAAAACTTTTAGACAAAGGACCACAAACCATTGATCACAAAAAAGTCACTTTGGCTAACGATTTATACGGTGTCGTTCCCAAAGGCAGTCAGCCTACTTTTAAATTAGTAGCAGGGCAAGTGCAAGTCGACACGCCTTTGACATTGTTAAATAGTACTGTTCAAGCGCCTAAAGTGGCTTACCAAGAAGTTAAGCCAAAACAAACAACAGCTGAAGCTGCGGAAGAATCAAACGAACATTCTGGGGATACCACCGTTGCAGAACCGAATCATTTTATTCCCAAATCGATTGCCACAAGTGTTTTAGTCCTTTTCGGGCTGATTTTCTCAGTAATTACCCGTCAGCTTCAAAAACGTTTAGAACGTCAGAAAAAACACGGCAAAGAAAGCAGTAAAACTGCATCCATGCGGACAATCTTTTTAAGTGCCGCAGTCCTTTCTTTCCTTTGCGCCATTGGCTTGTTTCTTTTATTCTAATTCTTAAAAATACCACCAAGCGTGAAATGCTTGGTGGTATTTTTTATAAGCCCATATTAGAAAGCGTATTGACCACGTTCATCAATTCATCGCGACGACGAACTTGTTTGTCGACAGGGCCGTCGACTTCTTTTACGTCAATCCGAACAACAAAGTGACGATTTAAAGTTACAAACGTGTCTTCGTTAATTTGGATATTTAATTCTGTTTCAGAATAGCTTGCACAAGCATCTTGCCAGACGTCAAATGGTTCTCTGTCTGAAGCGACTTCTGTTTTTACCACAGAACGACCACTTAATTCTTGAAAGGTTACATCATAAAATTTAGTCATTGCTTTCACCTCTGTCATTTATTCGTTACTTCTATATTATAGCGTTTTCTGGAAAAACACGAAACCATTTTCTCTATTCGACATTTTGAATTTGTTCACGAATCTTTTCTAAGGTTGTTTTCATTTGAACGACACTATTTTTTATTTCAATTGGACTTGATTTCGAACCAATCGTATTGACTTCACGGTTCATTTCTTGAATTAAGAAATCTAGTTCTCGGCCCACTGGTTCTGTTTCATCAAGCAACTGATGCAACTTATCAATATGGATATTTAAACGATCCAATTCTTCATGAATATCGCCTTTTTCCAATAAAATGGCCATTTCTGTTAATAAGCGTGTTTCATCCACTTGGCTACCTAACCATTCGTTTAATTTCGCTTCAAAACGTTGACGGTATTCTTGTTCAAAAACGACCACAAATGCTTGCAGCTCTTGAATTGATTGGGTCAACACTGCTACGTAGTCAAGCAGGACTTGTTTAATTTGCGTTCCTTCTTGCACACGGCTTTGGTCAAGACTAGTGATGGCTGCTTCAAATGCTTGAACAAGAAATGGTTCAAATGTCTGATCAACGATTTCTGCTTCCACTATTTCGACAAAATCATTTTGCTTTAATAAATGGTTGACCGTGTCCCCTGCATCAAACGTTGCTTCCGGATAGTTTTCCTTTAAATGTTGATCTACCGAAGTTAATAATTGATCAATTAAGTCCCACTGCACGCGAACTTCTTTTTGATTGTTGCCGATTTTTTGGAGATTTACATAGACTTCCACACGTCCACGTTTTAACGTGCGTTTGATTACTTGCCGAATCACCAGTTCATAGGCATTCAGTTCCTTTGGCATACGCAACTGAATATCTAAAAACCGCTGGTTGACACTTTTGACTTCGACATCCAATTGATAATTTTCATTTTGAATGGTCTTTTTTCCAAATCCAGTCATACTTTTCATTGACAGGGTGCTCCTTTTACATGGATTTAATTGTTTTGCTTAATTCAGCAAATTCTTCGTTAGTTAAGGTGATGCCTTTACCCATTTTTTCGTGATCAGGGGCCCACTCACGCAAATCAAATTTTGGTGGACGACCATTCCAACTAATTAAATTTAATTCTTTACGCCAGCCACGAGCATTCTCAGATAACACAGCGACTTCTTCTAAAATTTCATATGAAAATTCTTCTTTCATAACATTCACTCCTTGTTAGTATTCCTTAGGTTATTGTACCATCTTTTCCTCGACACTTAAAATACACATCTCTTTTCTATCACCCTGTCTATATAAACATACGCAACTTTTTCAAAAAATCAGTAAAAAAAGCGACGACTGCTCGTTTCAATCGTGTCAGTCACCGCTTCTCTGTTTATTCTTTTTCTGTATAAAGATCCACCACTTCAAAACTTTGGCAAACTAACAGCATGTCGGGATAAAATTGTAGCTGATAGGGGGCCAGTTCTTCTTTAAAGAACCGCGCATGCTCTTCATACCAATAATCCAATGTCAAATCTCCTTCACCTTCTGCTTGCGCAAAAGATTCTGAGACCTTGTTCATGGGCATAATTTCAACTTTGGTTGTTCGAATAATAGCCAGCGGTTGAGACTGACCATCTAAAATTATGTCGTATTGACCAGCTTTAGGGAGTTGTTCTCCTTCCATCTTATAAATATCTAAAGAAGAACATGTCGCTGTCTTACGACCAGAAACAACCAATTGACCCAAACGATTACCCATCTCAGAAGAGCCATCACCAAACATCCACACATCGGGCATCAGCATATCTAATTCATGTTTATCTAAAAAGTTTTGCCAGAACACTTCTACATTTTTTAACATCCTTTGCTCTCCTTTTTATTTTTACTTCACGCAACCTTCTTTCACTAATTATACATAACTGATTGCTTTTCTCCTATACTATTTTTACAAAATGAAAACTAAAATAATGTCAGTAGTATTTGGACAGAAAAAAAAAGAGGACTAAGTAACAAAACTTAGCCCATCTTTTTATTTTGCTTGTCGTTCTTTGATTTTCGTGAGTAAAGATTGAACATGCTGGCGTGCCGAAGCTTCATCTTCTTGAAGCATCTTTTCTGATAAAATAAAGGAACCGCCCACTGCTAATACTTCTTCTGCTTCCACATACTCTATAAAGTTTGTTTCATCAATCCCACCAGTTGGTAAAAATTGAACATCATAAAACGGGCCACTTAAACTTTTGATGGCTTTTAACCCGCCGTAAATATCGGCTGGGAAAAATTTAACCACTCGTAAGCCATACGCCAGCGCTCGCTGAATCTCCCCAGGCGTAGCTGTTCCTGGAAAAATAGGAACCTCATTTGCCAGACAAAAATCAATGACTTCTGGAACAATCGCTGGGGAAACAATGAACTGTGCACCGTTCGCTACTGCCTCTTGGGCTTCTTTCAAGGTTCTAACAGTTCCTGCGCCCACAATTAAATTCCCTGAAGCAGCAAGTTGTTTGATGGCAGGCAAGGCCAGCTGACTCCGAAAAGTGACTTCAATAAACGGTAATTCGTTTTCTACTAAGACTGATTCTACTTGTGGCAAATAGCGTAAATCTGTTGCAGTATATAGTGGTAAAAGTTTACATGTCGCTAATTGTTGATACAGTTGATTTTTTTCAACTTTTGTTTCCATTCTGTCACTTCCTATTTTGTTTGGCTTTGGTTGCTTCGTACAGTCCTTGAATATAGGTCAACCCCATTGCTCGATCATATAAACCATAACCAGGCATCGCTTTTTCATCCCAAATTGCCCGCCCATGGTCAGGACGAATAACGCCTTCATACCCTACGTCTACCAGTGCTTGCATTAATTCCGCCATATCTAACGAACCAGCGATACTAGGATGCGCCGTTTCTTCAAAACGATGCTCACCTAAATACTTCACATTGCGGAAATGAACAAAATTAATTCTGTGACCTATTTCACGAATCATAGTAGGCAAATCATTCGTCGGGTCCGCACCGAGGGAACCTGTACAAAATGTAATCCCATTTGCTGGTGAGTCCACCAAGGAAAGGATCCGTTTTAAATCCGCTAAATTTTTAGTGATTCTTGGCAAACCAAAAATTTCCCAAGGTGGATCATCGGGGTGAATCCCCATTTTGATATTTTCTTCTTCACAGACAGGAATCACACGTTCTAAAAAGTAGCGCAAATTTTCGACCAAATCTTCTTCCGTTACGCCGGCATACATGGCTTTCAATTCTTGAAATTGTTGCAAACGCTCCTCTTCCCAACCTGGTAACCGGAATCCTTTTGACTGACTGTGAATCAATTGATACATGTCTTCTGGCTGCATGTTCTCTACCACAGCTTGATCAAATAACAACGATAAGCTACCATCTTCATTCTCATACGCCAAGTCCGTTTTAGCCCAACCAAAAATAGGTTTGAAACTGTAGCACACTAAGGAAATTCCGCATTTCCCCAAGTTACGCAACGTTTGGCGATAATTATCAATATAGTGGTCTCGTTGATCCGTTCCCGCTTTAATGGCATCATGAATAGCAACACTTTCAATTCCTAAAAGTGCTAATCCTTCTTGTTCCACCGATTGTTTAAGTGCCTGAATTTCGGCTACTGTCCAAACATCACCTGGTAGTTTATTTAACAAGGTACCGACAACACCAGTAATTCCTGGAATCTGTCGAATATGTTTTAACGGAATGGCATCGCCTGCCGCTCCGTACCATCTAAATCCCCATTTCATTGCTTTCACCCTTTACTACATTCTTAAAAATCATCGTCCTCATCCTCTTCGTCCTCAAAGGAAGTCATAGAAATATCCCATGCTTGCACACTTTCTTTGCCTTGCGCAACAATCGCTTGCGCCGCTTCAGCAATCGGTGTGCCCAATAATTGATGGTTTATCGCTTCTAAGACCATTGGTAGGTTGGTACCACTCACCACAAAGATTTTCTTTTGTAGAGCTGGTTCGAGTTCGTTAATCACCAAAACTGCCTGATTGTAAGGACTCGCACTTAATAAGTCAACCATGACCAACACGCCATCCCCTTGTTGGACGTTCTCAATCGCTGTTTTAATTTGTCCGCCTAGTGCTTGGACATCGTCTCCACTATTTAGATTAACGGTTTCGATATTTTCGGTTGCGCCCATAATCACGGTAGCTGCGTCTTTCGCACCGTCACTTAGTGCACCGTGTGTAGCAATCACAATCCCTAACATAAAAGTTCCTCCTTCAATTCAGTGGCTTGAGTCATTACTTCAAACAGTCATGCAATGACTCAAGCGACTGGCCTTTTTTATAAATTAAATTTGCCTAAAACCTCTTTTAAACTAGTTTTTGGTGCAGAAGGCGTTGCTTGGAAATAAATATCTTCTACGCCATACACCTCATGTAGTTCTTTTAATTTTTCGGCATCTTCTTTGTTTAAATAAACTGATTTGGTTACTAATAAATCTTTTTCTGGATTCTTCTGTGCAATACCGCCGATGTTTAACTCCTTCATAGGGACTCCGTGTTTTACTAAGTCATAAATTACAGAGACGGTTTTAGCGATTAAAATACAGTTGTACTCTTTGAATTGGTATTCATCCCAATAAAATTTGGCTTTTTCCGGCGTAATGACAATGGTTTTTTGTCCTGTCCGACTGCCTGCACTTTTGTATAAATCACGCATAAATTTATCCTTTGCCACCACTTCATCGACAACGAAAATGGAATTAACACCACTTTTTTGGGACAAGGTCACCATCACTTGTCCATGAATTAATCGTTCATCTACTCTTGCTAAATTTACTACGCCCATCTGATTCACGTCCTTTTCTTTTTATAAAATACCGACTGTTGCTAAGACAATTAAAATACCTGTTAACCACAATAATGCTTGCGTAACTTTCAAGCCTTTTTTCGTATAGAACCAATACACGCCCATTACAACAGCTAGCGGTAAGAGTCCTGGGACAATCTGATCAAGGATATCTTGAACCACAAACTCACGGCCAGAAAGTTTAAATTGAAGAGTTGAAGAAACTTTGACATAATTACCAGCTAAAATCCCCATCATGAACAACCCTAAAACAGATAACATTTCAATGGCTTTTTGAATCCCCGCACTTTGCATTAAGCCTGTGGCATTCCGCCCCATTTTGAAGGATTGTCTCGCAAAGAACACACCTAACAGTACTTGATAAAGAGCAAACGCCACAAATGGGAAAATCGCACCTAATGCGCTACCTTGTTGCGCCCACGGCACCGCAATCGCAATAAAAATATATTGAACCGTGCCTGAGTCAATCGCATCACCAATCCCAGCTAACGCGCCCATCAAGCCAGCTTTGGTGTTATACATTAAATCATCTTGCATCATGATTTCGCGGCCTTCATGTTCTTCTTTGGCCCGCTCTTGTTCCATAGAAGCCATCAACCCAGTAATGACCCCGCCGCCCCAACTTAATTGCGTATTGAAAAACAGCAGTTGACGCATATAAGCGGCTTTTAATTGTTCATCGTCTTTATACAATTTCTTTAAAAGTGGCATCATTGCGTACAATAACGAAGGCGCCAAGTAACGTTCAAAGGAATGGGGAATTTCATTGGCAAAATGCCAACGGAGATAGGCTTTTGTAACATCTTTATTGGTAATTTCTTCTGGTGCTAAATTCGTTGTTTTCGGCACGACTTTTTCTGTTGTTTCCGTCATTTCAGTTCCTCCTTTTTCTTTTAAAACCCGTCATCGTAATCGTCATCATCATCAAAATCAGTGGTGGCACTGGCGGAACCAGCACTTTCTGCTACAGGTTTGCCTTTTTGGACTTGCACAAAAATTAACGCAATAATTACGCCAAAGATGGCATACGTTACCATGGTAATTTCCAATGACTTAAAGACGATACTCATGAAGTATGCAAGGAAAAAGAAAACCAAGAAATCTTTTCGACCAATGACATAGACCGTTGTCGCAATCCCAATTGCGGCTAAACCACCACCGACTACTTCTAACACGTGAATCACAACGGTTCCTTCTAATGCTTTAATAATATCGGCAATGACTGGTGCCCCTAGATAAAGAGCAAAAAAGACTAATGGAACGAATAAAATAAATGAGGCAATCGTTGGATACCAGATAATTGAGCGGGCAATTTTTTTAGAATTTAGTTCAGCCACCGCACGATCGGTATACTTCCCTAAAAACGTGTTAATAAAGAAACGGAATTGATATAAATAACTTCCTAAAAGACCGACAGGAACCGCTACGGCGATAGCCGCTTCCGGCTTCAAATTTCCTAGCAACGCAACTGGCACAGCAATCGCTGCCGCAATTGATGGTTCTGCTGGCATAGAGCCACCTGGTGAAAAAACACCCATGTAAATCATTTGTAATGCTGCGGTGACGATCATCGCTTTCGGGACATCGCCCATCACTAAACCTGCTACTAACCCTGTCATTAAGGGCGAGAAACGCAACGTTAACGTTGCTCCTCCTCCAAGCCATCTGGACATAATTGCTGCCACCCAAAGCGCCATTATCAAACTTTGTAAAACACTTAACGTTTCCATAGTTCCTCCTTCTTATCCTTGGTTTTGGATATACTTTTCTAGCTCTTCAATCCCTTGACGTAAACGTTCTTGCGAAATCTCAATAGGAATTAAATGAACCTTTTCTTTTGAATCAATAAATTGAACCATTGCATCGAGTACTGCTTCTTCTTCTGGGTAAAGGCCCATTTGTCGTAACGACATGGGCAAGTTTAGCTCTTGATAAAAGGGGATTAATGCGTCTATGATGGCCCACCTTTTTTCCAATGCTAATTGATAGAAGATGCCGTAAGCTACTTTTTCGCCATGTAAATAGTCATGACTTTTTGGTAAAAATTTACTCATAGCATCATGCATGGCGTGTGCTGCTGCATTGCGGGCGTATTTGTCGCCGAAGCCGCCGACTAATCCAGAAACAGCGAAAACAATTTCTGAAAGATGGACAAATTCAGGCGTGAGTTTGCCCTCATCCATCGCTGCTAAGGCTGCTTTTGAGTCCCGCATAATCGCTTCTTGCGAAAGCTTGGCGGTCGCTCCCGCTAATTGTAAAAAGGGTTCCCCTTGCAAATGGGCTTGGCGTAAAATGGTCTCTGATTCATACCATTTCGCTAACGTATCAGCTAAACCAGCGACAAAATAATCACGGGGCGCATCAAGAAGCAACTTAGGATCAGTGATTAAAAACGGCTCTTTGTCAAATGATGTTGGTAAAGAGAAATCTTAGAATAATTGGAGATCAAGTGGATCAGTTCCTCTTGATCT
>NZ_JAHLRI010000169.1:0-558 GCF_018919685.1 Enterococcus sp. S183_ASV_20 | reverse complement strand
CCCCTACTTTGTCAAAAAAAGAGCAGAAAAAGTTAGATGAGTATTTTAGCGATTGGGGGTTTCGTAATGAAGGCATATGATTATAATGGTACCATTATTCCTCTAGGAGACAGCGTCCGCCAAGTGGCTTATGTAGAATGCAGCTGTGGCTGTCTAGCAAGCAGAGTTACGAGTGACTCAAACAAGTATAAATGTTCCTGGTGTAAACGAGTTTACACGCTTAGAAAAGATCATAGAACAGCTAGATAAATTGTTGAATGTTTTATTATTGAATTGGCAGAATTTCAATCTATGATATAATTAATACGGCAGCTCGCCTCGATTGGAGGTGTGTTATTTGTGAAAGATTTAATGTCGTTGGTTATCGCACCGATCTTTGTAGGATTGGTTCTGGAAATGATTTCTCGTGTGTTGGACGAGGAAGACGATAACCGAAAGTAAGCTGCTATCAACACACACGCTAGGAGTCGCAACTAGTGTAAAAAAAGCAATCCTATTCGCCGTAGGATTGCTTTTTGTGTTATTTGTACGATTTAATGTCGTTTCGCACCTTTAGTA
>NZ_JAHLRI010000168.1:0-577 GCF_018919685.1 Enterococcus sp. S183_ASV_20 | reverse complement strand
CGAGACATACTTTGAAAGATATTGTTGTCCTTTAATGTTTGTATATAGACATTCATTTGATAAGCCCAGCCTTGATCAGAGTGAAAGGTGCGCCGATAGGGACAATCATTTGTTTGAGAAATTGCTTCTTTCAGACCTTCCATAACTGTTTTACCATTTGGTTGAGTAGAAAGGCTATAGCTTAGAATTTCACTATTATACATATCCATAAATGGATCTAAGTATAGTTTTTTCTGACGAAAGATGCCTGCGTTATCTGCTTCAAAGTACTTAAATTCAGTTGTATCAGTTGTAATTTTTTGATGAGGAACAGAAGTTTTAAATCGGCGACGAATCAAATTTTTAGCGATTTTACCAACGGTTCCTTTATAGGAATTATATTTTCTTGATTTCTTAGTAAAAGCTTTGACTTGTAACTTTAACTTTTGTATTAATCGCTGGACTTTCTTTTTATTCACTTGAAATCCACGTCGTTTCAATTCTTGGGTCATCCTTCTATAGCCATAATGTTGATGTTTTTTACGAATCGCTTGAATTTCTTCTTCGATAATTTGTGTTGAAGCTGTTCTGTCGAGGC
>NZ_JAHLRI010000167.1:0-620 GCF_018919685.1 Enterococcus sp. S183_ASV_20 | reverse complement strand
CTCCTGAAGTGATTACATCTATAAATAAATACAGAAGTTAAACGATTTGTTTGTAATTTTAGTTATCTGTTTAAAAAGTCATAAGATTAGTCACTGGTAGGAATTAATCTAACGTATTTATTTATCTGCGTAATCACTGTTTTTAGTCTGTTTCAAAACAGTAGATGTTTTTTATCTACATTACGCATTTGGAATACCAACATGACGAATCCCTCCTTCTTAATTACAAATTTTTAGCATCTAATTTAACTTCAATTCCTATTATACAAAATTTTAAGATAATGCACTATCAACACACTCTTAAGTTTGCTTCTAAGTCTTATTTCCATAACTTTAGGGTTAACCATACGCAAGACCAATCACTCTCGGACAATACTCATGATTTTAATGATAAAATCCATGTTAAACCCATAGATAAGAAATACACCTGCAATAACCGTTACCTGTTTGTGCCAATTTAAAAATGCACCACTTTTTTATAATTAAAACGGTTGAAAACTGTACCACTAATAACTCACAATAGAGAGATGTCACCGTCAAGTTAAATGTACAAAATAACAGCGAAATTTTTAAATCTATTTCTTATCGATACAAATTCCTCGTAGGCGCTCGGGACCCCT
>NZ_JAHLRI010000166.1:0-648 GCF_018919685.1 Enterococcus sp. S183_ASV_20 | reverse complement strand
AGCTTATCGAAATGGAAAAATAATTGCCTATAAATAAAATTTTGGCGGTTTTTTGGCGGAAAGTTGGCGGTTTTTATCAATATTTAGGTGTTATTATGGTAGTGTCGAAAGATAAGGAGACGAGGGTAAGGCATGCATTACCTATCTTAGCTCCGTTTCGCTTATCTTTTGAGGCTACCTATAAAAAATAAAGAATAAGGATGTGGAAAATCCAGTTCTTTCTGTCTCGTTTAGTCTAGGTAGCAAATATTGCAATAAACTTGGCATTAAGCTTACACGTAGACGTACGCCGAAAGCACTTGTCAAGATAGCGCTATGTAGTTTGCAATGATCACTCACAAATCAGACGTTCTCAAACTAAAAGAAATGGGGTGTAATTCCTCTCTCTTTTTTCTACAGGTTTGTGAGTGTTAATGGGATATAGCTTAACTGGTAGAGCAGCGGTCTCCAAAACCGTCGGTATAGGTTCGAGTCCTATTGTTCCGGTAGGTAGCATAGCTACTTAAATAAAAGAATCGTCAATAAATGTTTCTTACTTTAACGATCGGTTCACCTCCTTTCAGAATTAGCCAGCCTGCGGAAACAGGATAAAGTGGCTAGCAACCTAGTATTGTTAAATAAGTGTTAGATTGGCTAGGCAGTCTAATA
>NZ_JAHLRI010000165.1:0-649 GCF_018919685.1 Enterococcus sp. S183_ASV_20 | reverse complement strand
AAAACTTCTTGTACTTCTTCATTTTTATCAACCTCCGTAGTTTAAATTTGCTAACTAATTCTAGCGATATACAAATAAAATAACCAATTAATAGCTATTATATTTACAATTTTATCAAATAAACTTTAAAAGGGATACAAAATACAGAATGAAATTTATCCAAACAAATGAGTCAGTTACTTATTTTTCAAGCCAATTATGCAAAGTGATTTCAGAACCTTTAGAATTATCCCTATTTTTTATATTTTCTTTTTCTAACGCACATTCAACAAATAAATTGTAAAAAGACTTGTAAAATAAACCTTTAGGACTTTTAACAGTAGAATCTGTCTTGATTTTATGCATCACTCGTCGCAAACATTTGTCTATTTCATCTTGATAATCTTCCCCAATTAAAACAACATTGTATTCTTTTTCAACTTTAGTTTTAGCACGTATAATTGTTCCAACCATTTCATGGGCTTCTTGAATAGTATCAGAAAAGGCAGCAATAAATTTTAAGCTATCTTTGCTTAGGAAAGTGTTCTCTTGGACTTCTGAAAACTGATCGAGCAATAATTGTTGCTGCAAGGCTTCTTTTTTAGTATCTAATGTATCTAATGTATCTAAATAAGAAGTATAGAATAGATTGTCTGCGATTTTCGCAATT
>NZ_JAHLRI010000164.1:0-649 GCF_018919685.1 Enterococcus sp. S183_ASV_20 | reverse complement strand
AAAACTTCTTGTACTTCTTCATTTTTATCAACCTCCGTAGTTTAAATTTGCTAACTAATTCTAGCGATATACAAATATAATAACCAATTAATAGCTATTATATTTACAATTTTATCAAATAAACTTTAATAGGGATACAAAATACAGAATGAAATTTATCCAAACGAATGAATCAATTACTTATTGTTCAATCCAATTATGCAAAGTTATCTCAGAACCTTTAGACTTATTCCCATTATTTATATTTTCTTTTTCTAACGCACATGCAACAAATAAATTATAAAACGACTTGTAGAATAGGCCTTTTGGACTTTTCACAGTAGAATCTGTCTTAATTTTATGCATCACACGACGCAAACATTTGTCAATTTCTTCTTGATAATCCTCTCCAATCAAAACAATGTTGTATTCTTTTTCTACTTTGGTTTTTGCACGTATAATTGTTCCTACTTGTTCATGGGCTTCTTGAATAGTATCAGAAAAAGCAGCAATAAATTTTAAGCTATCTTTGCTTAGGAAAGTGTTCTCTTGAACTTCTGAAAACTGATCGAGCAATAATTGTTGCTGCAAGACTTCTTTTTTAGTATCTAATGTATCTAATGTATCTAAATAAGAAGTATAGAATAGATTGTCTGCGATTTTCGCAATT
>NZ_JAHLRI010000163.1:0-711 GCF_018919685.1 Enterococcus sp. S183_ASV_20 | reverse complement strand
ACACGACTCCTTCTAACGCTCGTTCCATTTTCGTTTGTTTTTCGGTTCTTTCCTTTTTACTTTCATGATATAACTTTTTCAAATCGATTTTTTCAGTCATGTTTTACATCCTCTCTTTTATTAAATGTTTTTTGTTACCTTGCTAAACTCAACCTTTTTGAATCTTCTGTATGGATTTTTTATTGTTTTTGATCAATGTATCAATCATGTTTTGCGTGATTGCATCCGGAATATACCCTTGCTTAATAAACAGCAGTTTTTCAAGATTGGCTCTGTACTTGTTGATTAATTTAACGTTATTTTTATCCACTTGATCGCCAGATCCAGAATGATACACTTTTTCTTTCAAGCGACGCTGCTCTTTTCTAACTACGCTAAGCGCAATCGTTAATTCAGACGTATTGAACGATTCAAGTTCTTTTATCGTCGTATATTGATAAAAGCAAGGATCTTCTATTATGGTTAATTCCCGTATTTCCATACTCATTTTCCACCTTTCTTATAATTCCTTACATTAGGCTTCAGCTGGGCCAAAAAGCCCAACTGATACCATAAAATATATATTTTTTTATCTATGCAGTTCGTAAAAGACTGCCTAGTATTGGATCAAATTGAATCATTCCAAATTCTGAAAATGCAGGATTCGTCGTATTAACTACATACACATATTGCCTATAAGATTCTAAATCCCTGTGACAGTAAAGCCAATCA
>NZ_JAHLRI010000162.1:0-731 GCF_018919685.1 Enterococcus sp. S183_ASV_20 | reverse complement strand
AGAAAATACATCAATTTTGATAAGTAGAAATGGTAAAAACATTGTATAGCATTTTACACAGGAGTCTGGACTTGACTATTATGCTTAAAGTTGTTCTTACACGATTAGTATATGATCGATTAATATATGAGCAAGCACAGTAAGTGTACGGACACTTACGAAAAAAATGATGAGGCAGCCCTTTGGGATCTGCTTCTTTTTTTATCAATTTTTAACTTGTTAGGGTGTACCCTAAGACCCCGAAATACATTCAAAGGAGGATTACCTATAGCAAATAGAATACGAAATGAAAGGCTTGAAATTAAATTAACAGAAGAAGAAAAGGCTCTTTTTGAGGAGAAAAGAAAACTTGCGAAATGTAAAAATATGAGCCATTTCATCCGCAAGTGTGTTTTAGAAAAAGAAATATATTAAGTGGATTTAGAGCCGTTTAGAGATTTACAGGGTTTCCTTTCCAATGCTACCAGCAACATAAATCAGATTGCAAAGCGTGTGAATTCCACCGGCATAATCTATAAGGACGATATAAATGATATGAAAAAGCAGATTGAGTATTTCTCAAAAGAGTTGTGGCAAATACATTCTCTGCTTCTTAACAGAACTTCCGGAGTGTTAAATGAGAGTGTAAAATATTTTGTGTAAATAGAAAAAAGAAAGTCCCTTCTGTAGAATAGAGTTACCACAACACATTCACAGAAGAGAGGACTTCCCTATGAACGATTTTACTACAG
>NZ_JAHLRI010000161.1:0-742 GCF_018919685.1 Enterococcus sp. S183_ASV_20 | reverse complement strand
GTTTTAAAATCATGGCGACACAGGCAACACCACAATCTCTTTCGTCTTGTTGATAAATAATTTTTTTCATAACATCCTCTATTTTATTAAAGTTATTCTTAATAGCTACTATTGTAATTTATTTAATGCGTCTGATAGCCTCTATAAGTTGTTTATTAGCAATATCTAAATAAGCCGACCTAACTTCTACATCTGGAATTATTTTTGTATTATTAAACACTTCATGATTCTTTATAGTTTCAAAATAACCAGCTGTATATATCATATACCAAAAGTTTGAAGGATTATCTTTATTTGGTAAAACAGCGGTTTCGTTCCAGCTAGTATAACCTGCAGAAGGTGTTCCCAATACTGTAACATTAGGATTGGTTTTTAAAACTAATGTTAATACTTCTGCCGCACTTGCTGTTCTGTCACTGATAATAACAGAAACTTTTTTACTTTTTTTGAAGGAATATTTTTGAGTTTTCAATTGTTTAGAACTGTCTTCTAAATAATTTGTTATACCACCAAATAATTTATTAGACTCTAAATAAATGGGAAACTTATTTCCATTTTTATCTATTGAATTTAAAATTTTTCCAGTAGGTATTAAAGAGCTAGCCCCTATAATCATGGGAACAACGTCCCCTCCAGAATTGTTAGCTAAATCCAATACTATATCCCCTTTAGCAGAATCTATTAACTTAGCTAGTGTATTACTGTAATTATTTCGAAATTCATTATTGGTAGTATATAAACC
>NZ_JAHLRI010000160.1:0-758 GCF_018919685.1 Enterococcus sp. S183_ASV_20 | reverse complement strand
GGGTTAGAGAATATTATACGCTTGACGAACTGCCAACGGATAAGCCAAAAATACAAGCGACAATAAAAAGCGATTATATCAATCAAAAAATACAGCGACCAAAACCAGTAGAAACCAAGAATAATAACGAAATAGATTTGTTTGAGGGGGAAGATTTTTAATGAATACTAATGACTATGTAGAGAATAAATTACAACCGCCAAGAGCGTTCTTTGAATGGTGCTACACTTCTTTTCGGACATATGTATGGAAAAATAAAAATGAAACCATTGTTGCTTCAACAAGAAAACACGATTGGATAATTGAGAAAAAATTGAGAAAGAACTCTCGATTGACCTTTTATGATTCAAGTAATTGTTTTCAGATTGTTCTAAGTACAAGTAAGCGAATTGAAGTACAGACCTACAAAGTTATTTCAGAGTATGAAAATGGAGTGCAATGTTTTCGTGAACAGCTAGAATGTATTGAAATATTTTCAAATAATCAACATATCAAGATTGGAAAGATATGTTTACCTGTATATTATGGTTACAATATGGGCATAGCCTTATATCCTAATGAATGGAAAAAGCGTTTAGAACGTGTGTCAGAGTTGAAATATCTAAATTTAGAGCGATTAAACGTTGACAATTTAGCTACCACGTACAAATATAGAACCTTGATAGAATTTGCTCAGAAAATAAATGCTCATAAATTAGCATATGATGTTATGAGTGGTGCAGTAGACATGCGAATACTTACAAAGAACTGTCTAAGGA
>NZ_JAHLRI010000015.1:0-63907 GCF_018919685.1 Enterococcus sp. S183_ASV_20 | reverse complement strand
CGTTTACCTTGGGCAATAGCACTTGCTACTTGCGTTTTATATGTGTATTGTTCATAAATACCGCTAGCATTGTAGCCACCAATCTGAGCAATAGCGAATTTATCATGTGCATAACCAAAACGACCCTGTTCGCCTTGATAAATCGCCCAGTCAACGCCTTGGTCACCTTTTGCAGCAAATACATTTAAAGGCATAAAAAATAGAGCGACAAGCGCTCCTACTAAAATTTTCTTTTTCATTTTTACTTCTCCTTGTCTTTTAAATTATATGCTGACACACCTGTTACTACTCCTAAAAAAGTTGCAATGGCATTGATAGTTAAAACAGCCATATCTGTTTGTTGCCAACCGTAGGCTTTACCTAGCGTGGCAATCAAAACAGAACTTGCAGGAAGCACAGTAAGCACTCCCCACTTGATGATTTTGTAATACTTGTCTGGTAATATCATTTCTAAATTCCTCCTAAGTATTTCGTGATTAAATAGACAGCAACAGAAACCCCAATTCCTGCAATTGTTCGCCACGTCCACTTTTGATTCTCTTTTATTTCCGCAATATCGCCTTCATTGTTTTTGGCCATTGAGAGCGCTATGTCTGCTTTCTCTCTTAATTGTTCATGATTATCCAACTTTGTTTCAATCCGTGCCAAACGATCGACGATTTCAATTAAAGGATCATCTTTCAAGTTATCGTCTCCATCCCTCTAACAAAAGAACCGCCTAGCTTTTGCTAAACGGTTCACCTGTCATTTTAGTAAATTCATCTTCTGTAATACAACTAGGCACAAATTCTGCAACCTGCTCTGGAGTAAATAGTCCCCAATCATACATCAGTTTAATGTCATCATATGAATACATTATTTTGCACCTCCGATTTGTTCTTTAATAGCATCAATTTCTCTTGTATTTTGAAGAGAAGTAAGCATCGTCTTAGAATTGATTTGTGCAAGTGATTCTGCTTTAGCAGTTAGCTTTTCATTTGCTTGTTTTAACTCACTATTTGAAACTTCTAAGCCATTAGCAAGATTTTCTAACAAATTCAATTTTTTTGTATAATCCTGTGTCACTGCTTCTTCCCATTTTTGTTCTGAAAAGTTAAAGAATTGGGATTGTTCATTCACTAAATTTTCTAGTGGTTTCTCCTCTACAAATGGCAAGGCTACAACATAATCATCTTGAACTTCGAAAATTTGAAATCCTACTGGGTAGAGCACTTTATATATTTTTTTCATTTTATTATCCACTCCTATTTACGACGCATAACGCCGATTTCTCTAAAAACAATTTTTTTATTTGCTTCATTTAATGTGTTTGCAGTATCTCCTGTAATCACTAAAGATGTACCAGATTTAGAAATAGATATTTTTTTATACGCTATTGTTGGGTCTGTTGAAGCAGAACCTACCCATGCAACTGCTGGTAATTCGTATTTTAATTTCGTAATATTCGGAGTAACTGGTATTGAGTGAACAATACCGCCACCGTTATCGTTGTAACGCGAGAATATCAAAACAATTTCATCCACATTGCTGCTATTTGAAATTGTTACTGATTGAGATTCTGTCAAATAAGCTCCAGTTCCATCCCAGTAGTCTTTCACCACCTCATAGGTCGGTTTTGCATTAACCGATACAGATTTACCACCGATTTGAATCCCATCTTGAAAATTCTTTGTCCCTAAAACAGTCTCATTTCCAACGGCCTTTACTAATTTTCCTTCCACGCCGTCAATAGCATCTGCATGTGTTTTCATATACTTTACAACACCATTTTCTTTTAGCTGAACGATATCTGCCATTACGCTTCACCTACCTTTTCAAATGTAAAAACTGGTAATGCATCCAATTTTGCTTTATCCGTTTTAGACATTAAACCGTCTTTTTCAGAAGTGGCATTGCTAGGAAGCGTTGGAATAACAGTTGTGTCTGGCAGTGCTTTTACATCAGAAGCAGTTAAAATAACTTCACCTGTATGACCATTTACAGACGAGACAGTGCCTGCTTCAGCACCACTAATTTTTCCATCAACAAATTCATTTAATCCAACAACGCCAGCTGTACTAGTTTGTACATCAATAGCTACGCCGTCTTTTTTCACTACATATAAATCAGGCATTTATTTCTTCATCTCCTTTTACTTTTTCAAACTCAACACCAGAACCACCTAGTTTTCCATCTTCATAATCGGCTATGATTTTTAACATTTTGTCATACTCCTGTTTCGAAATCATAATCCCATCAATAGGTAAATCTAGGTCTGCACGCGTAATAATGACTGCGCCTGTATGTCCATTTACTGAAGATACTTTTGAATTACCAGCCATTATCTCTGTTAATCCAAGGATTGCCGATACGTGTGTCATAGGAAAAAACTGACGTTTAATCCCATTTTCATCAGTTTCCATCATTCTTTTAGCATCAACCATTGTCTACACCTTCAATCGTAAAAACATTTTGTTTTGAATCATCAACTGTCGCTATAATTAACGCCCCTTCTTCAATTGGATGATTAACTGTTCCCAATACTTCAACTTCATGATTCTTAGAAAATGAATCATCCTCTAAAATTTCTAACGTGTTTACATTACCGTATTTGATGGTGTATAGCCGTTCCTCTAACCGATGATACAAATAGTTCATATCAGCCAATAAACGCTCAGAAAGTGAATTATGACGTACTCCTTGTATGTCTACACGTGCATCCATTAGCTCGGCTAACATTGTTCCGCCTGGATCAATAGTTTTTAAAATATCTTTGATTGATTCGAACCATTTTAGATAATCTGTTTCTTGGCCGTTCCGCCAAGCTTCAAAAGTATCTTGTTGATTTTTACGCCATTTTTCAAACTCTTCTTTTCTAGCGTTCATCCACGCTGTGAAATCGCCCTTGTTTTCATTAATAAAAGCAGTCATATCAGCTATCAAATCCTCGATTGACTGCCAATATGACCCCATTTCACCTTCTGTTTTAGAAGCAGCATTCACAACAAAGTAAGAAAAGTTCTGCGTTGAGCCAATTAGATTGTCGCCTTTATGAATACTGAAGTATGCTTCCTGTCTATGCAATGACTGCATAGAATATTCATCAAAGGTATACTGGATAATCCCTTTTTTGGCATTCACAATTTTTGCTGCTCGTTGAATCGGATATTTATTATCAATAACTGATTCAAAAAAAACTTCGCAACCTGTTAAATCAAGTGGCAAAGCATTTTCAACTAGTATGGCTTCTAAGACTTCTGTGTTTCGATTTCCTTGTCGTACATTCTGAATCCCAATGTAATTGTAAGGTTCAGTTGTACTTAGCGTTGCTTGCCATTTAACCATTGAAAAATCCTCCTCTCGTTATTTTGGTGGAATAACAATCGATTGAATAGAATTAGCAAAATATAATCGGTCATATTTTGCGACAATTTGTCCTTGCTCGGCATTCTGTTCTATCGTTTGGATACGTCCGTTATTTAAGCCGTAAATCACGCCCGTGTGACCATATGTTGGGTCTACTGTCCAACCTGTTCCCCATTGGCCACCTCGTCTAATATTGACGATTGCTCCTACTACTAAATCTTGATACGTTGGATTTTGGATTACTCGCCAACCTACCGCATTCCAATCATATGCTTCACCAATATCTGCAGCAGATGATGTATCACCAATTACATGTGAAAAGCCATAAATTGTTCCTGCACCTAAACCACAGCCGCCCATAAAACCAGAATATTCGGCTGGAACGGCATAACATTGCCCATTACCAAGCCATTTGCCCATTAAGGTCTCCAAATGTTCTATGCCAGCTTTTCCTGTTGCAGTAGAAGCTTTCAAATCTTTGAATTTGTCATACCATGCTTGTGCATAGGTTTGTCTTTCTGGATGTGCTGCAGCTGGACGTTCAAAGTTTAATTCAAACGCATAAGCAGCTGTTTTAGGCGAGCTGACAACTTTAAATTCATCAACTGTTAATGGACTTACTTGTCCTAACCATTGCCCATTGAACATACACCAATTAATTAATTGAGCTTGGGCTAATGACGTCCTATAGTCTTGTTTGATACCTGCAGCTGCGATTAAGCGTTGTACATATTCTCGGCCATTCCAAGTTGGTGCGCCTACCAATGGATATGCTGAACCGTCCCATTGAACCCATCCGTAAGCTGGACCGCCTATTTGTTCGGTATCTGGGTTCATACTTGGACCAACTTCTCCTTGTACATTTCCAAGGATACCTGCAGCAGCTGCTTTGCTGTATCCGTTAGCTAATAGGTAACTCCATAAGTCCCAAGCAAATTTATCTGCATCGCTTGTAACTTCTGATGGATAACCACCTGTTCCAGCTCCAGAACCGCCACCACCATTTTGACCAGGTATAACTTCTTTGCCGCCCACAATCAATCGATCAACTGTCAGAATTGCTTTACTTCCATTCGGACCAAAAAAGTTAAAATTATTTCCAACAAAAAACTGTGTAGGACCAGTAATTAAATGTCCTGTTCCTGATTGGTTAGACAAACCAATAATTTTTTTGGGATTATCTGCGACTAATAGCAATGAATTCCCATCAGAAACTACAGGATTTCCATTTTTATCTACTACCCCTGGAAAGGGATTTCCTTTCGTACCAATTGTCCCAATATGACTAGAGCCATTCCAAAATTCCATCCCTTTTTTAGTCAATTCCATGATTTTTTTCTTATTGTTCCAAATTTGCAAAGCACCAGCTACTAATTTTAGTACATCGTCTGTTGCTTTATTAAAGCTTGTTTGTAAAACATTCGCGTTAATAATGCCCACTTTAATAAAATCAGCAACGATTTCTCCCTTAGAAGTCATAGCAAGTTCGAACGGACCATTCACGCCGTTGGAGGAATAACCCAAACCATTTAAGTTCCAGCGCCACACACGTTTTGCGGTAGCTACTTTGTTTTTGTCCATGATAAGAATTTCAGACGGGGCCTTTTCTGGACGAAAAACGACATGTCCACCACTGTTTCCAGTAATCCATGCCGTTGCATTTAAAACATTTTGTACTAATGTTTCTGTTCGATTATCAATTTTTTGTTTTAGCTCTTGAGTTTGATTATTTACTGTTGAGGTGTAAAGTGATAAATCATTCCCCAAAACAATATTTTTAAATTTGCCTAAAGTCGGAAACCAAGTATATTCCACCATGCGCTCCGTTACTTCAATATCGACTTCTTTTGCTCTAACATGTACTACATCACCAAAATGCAAAGAAGAAAGCTCTTCGTACATGTCTTCATACTCCAAAGTGTGTTCTAATGCTACCATGCTAATAGTGTGCGTTACTTTTGGTTCATGAATGCGGTCTTTATCAAACAATGACTGGCCCCATTTTTTAAGCTCATCAACTGTTTTACATTCCGAATTTTCACGTTTTCCAATTCTTCTGTTACTATCATTTACACCAGCAATTTCTAAAAAGCCATACGTGATTGGCTCTTTATCTTGGTCATAATCATTGTCTGGTACGCCACCGATAAGAAAAAGACTGTTTATAATTGATTCGTCGTCATAGTCCTCATCTATAGCTTCCAAATTAATTCCAAAATCAATTCTAAAGCCATTATCTGCTCCAATTTGTTTTACTAATTTCAAATTAAAGTTATCCATCTCTAATTCTCCACCAGTAACACCTGTTAAATTTTGATTGCCATTGTTAGAACCAATAATTGCATCGATTGGACCTACTTGTTTTGCTGTAAATTGATGTGTAGTACCGACATTCGACAAATAGTTAAACCGTTGCTTAAACGTTAATGCAGCCTTTAAATTATTCATAATTTGCGTGCCATTTCCGTTAGCAGTGAACGAATCAATAATGAAATTCTTATTTGCCATAAAACCAATGTGTCTCGCTGTCACTGAAACTGACTGCAGATTTTTTTTAATATTGTAAATCTCAAAATATTGATATGATCCATCTTCAACTTGTGCCTTTAGAAAGTTTCCTTTTTTTAAGTATGAGCGATACTGGCCATCTCTTGCATAGTTACCATAGAATCGATACACACCATTTAACACACGGTTAATTTCTGGTAAATCTTGCCAATCTGGCAAAGCCATTCCGTTATCGTTTAAATTTTCAGGAATAGCAGTATAGGCATAAATAAAATTTTGTGTCATAAATACGCGCTCCTATTCCAAAACTTAGCTTCTATAAAATTTCCTGATATATTTAATTTATTTTGACCGGGATTCGTTTTTATCCAACTGCCGCGTGTAAATAGTGGATTTCCTTCTTGTATTGCTTTTCCCTTTTCGGTATCAATAGTGACGATTCCTGATTGTGTACGCAAAATCGTTAGTGAGTTACTACCAATGTTTAACGTAATATCGCCACCTTTTGAATTAATTTCGATATAAGGAAAAGCAATTTCATCACCGTGATCAGTAATTTCAATTGATTTTGTTTTAATCACTTTTGGTTGTTCGTTTACTTTTCTTTTGAACGGTTGACATCTAAATTCAACGTTAAAGGTATAAAAAACACCCCATTCATTTTTGAATGAAGTTGGTTTACTCATTGTACAAATAGCATCTAAATATTTATCTTCATCATTGTGAGTAATAAGTTTACTTTTACCAGTTAACCATCTTTTGACTGCCGCTAAATTTTCATATGGAATAGTTACATCTTCAATTTCATAATCAAAGGGTTCATAATCATTGAACGTTTCATTAAATTCACCACTTCTTCCGATAATCGAATACGTTTCATATCGTTTATTTGGTAAAACCTCTGACAGCTCATTTTCGATAATGCACCCCATATCACGAACTGCATTCAAATCTTTCCAAATGAAATTTGGTTCATCAGGATTCATAAAAATCACGTTGGAACACCTCCTAAGTCATAGAAAGCTTGCGCACTTGCTTTATAAAGCTTGCGATTCATTCGATCTAACTCACTCGGATTATTTGCATCTACTTGGCCAATATGAACATGTTGCTCAATAGTGTTGCCACCTTTCAAAGCACCACCAATTCCACGAGCTTTTTCTTCTGGTGACAATGGAGTTACTGTTGTCTTGCCGTTTTTAGCGGTTAATAGTTCAGGACCAGCTTCACCAACAATGGCTTGGCCATTTAGAATAGTTCCACCTTCTGCTAAATAAGGGATTTTTCCAATATGAAATCCTTTACCGCCAATTCCTGGCACCCATTTAGGTATTTTTATATTGTTTAATCCACCAATAAATCCATTGATTAACGTAATCATGGCATTGATTGGAGCTTTAGCTACTGCAGCGATGCCTTCAAAAATACCACCAAAAATGTCAACAACACCTTGCCACGCTCTTGACCAGTCTCCAGTAAATACTCCCGTTACAAAATCAACGATACCGCCAAAAATACGCTTAATTTCATTTACATAATCGCCAATAATTTTTGCAGCCCCATCCATGGCACCACCAATAAATCCTGTGATGAAATCAAAAGTAGATTTTGTCGTATCTTTCAAAACATTAAATACACCAACCACAATATCTTTAATTACTTTAAAGGAGGTATTGATAAAATCCCTAAACCAACCGATTTTATTATATGCAACTACGATTGCAGCTACCCAAGCGGCAACCGCCGCAATTACTAAACCAATTGGCGACGCAATAAAAGCAATAACTGGAATCAAACTACTAATGGAACTAGCAAGTGTTCCTAAAACTACTAATACTGGACCGATAGCAGCCACAACACCAGCTATTTTCAGTATGGTTTGCTTTTGACTATCTGTTAAACTTCCAAACCATTCTGAAACTTTTTTTATTGCATCCGTTGCAGCTTGAAATGCTGGTAATAATGCTATTTGTACTTGTTCTCCAAGTTCACCCATTGCTATTTTAAATTGATTTTGTGCCAACTTTGCTTGGTCAATTGGATCAAGAATATCACTAAACGTCTGATCCACAGTGCCAGCTGCGTTTTTTGCTGAATCTGCTAAACCATCCATTGACAACGCTCCGCTATCAATAGCTTCTACCATTTTTGAAGCAGCTTTAGTTCCAAAAACTTCACTAGCAATAGTGAGTTTTTCTTGTTCAGTTGTGGCCCCTTTAATAGATTCAATAGTTCCGCTAAGCCCTTCTTGCATGGTTTTATTATCTTTCGCATATACGACACTAGCTTTTGCCAAATAGCCAAGAGTTCCTGCTGAATCAATACCAGCTTTTTCCATTTGACCTATTAACGTAGTTGATTCAGAAAAACCAAGTCCCATAGCTTTGAGTTGGGGCGCACCTCTATTTACGGCATCAAATAACTGATCTACCCCTACTCCAGTATCTTGGCTAGTTTTAGATACTGAATCTAAAATCATTGGCAAATCCTCAATAGACAACCTAAAAAGGTCCATTGATTTTTTTGCATTAATAGTTGATTGAGAAACATCTGAGCCATTAATTTCTGAAAATTTAAGCATTCGGCCTGTTGTATCTTCCAATTGCTTATCCATTAAGCCAAATTGAGTATTTACTTCACCAATACCAGTTGATATATCTTGCATATCCGCGGGTATTTGACCTGCTACTGTTTTAAAACTGGCTTGTAAAGATTCTAGCTGACTACCAGTAGCCCCTGTTGCTGTTGTTATATTATCCAAACATTCATCTAATTCTTTGAATGCGGCAATAGAAGCAGCACCAATTCCCATAATTGGTGCTGTTAATCCAACAGACAGTTTTTGCCCAACTGATTTAATTTTGTCTCCAGCTTTTTCAATTTTGGCTAGTTTTTCAGCTGTTTTTATTGATAAATTACCTTGCTCTTTCAAAGCTTCATTGGTACTTTGCAATGCAGAACGCAGTTTATTTTCACCTGTTTCGGATTCCAATAAACGCTTATACAGCTTTTGTGATTGCTCTGAATATTCACCAGTTTCTTTTACTGATTTTTCGTATTCCTCACGTAATAATTTTGTTCTTTGTTCAGCTAAAGATAATTGTTTTTCTAATTTTTTCTTTGTAGCTGTTAATTTTTCAGTTTGAGTTGCATTTTTATCCATTGCGGATACCTGGTTTTTGTACTCGGTAGCCGCTAAGTTCATTTCTTTATTAATGTCTTTAATTGTTCGTGAATAGTTTATTTCTCCATTCATCTTAAAATTTAAGACAACATCGGATTCTTGTTTTGACACGTTAGCGCTCCTTTCCTACCACCAAGGACTTTTATCCATTGTCACACTTCTGGGTGGTTCAAACTCCGTATTACTTACTAACCACTGAATATATGACTTAAGCCACAAGTTGGGAGTTGCTTTTAAAAAAAAGTCCTCACTCCATCCCAAAAGAGTGAGAGCTACATATAAATAAAAAGCCCACGGCGTTCCTATTTCCGTTGAGGCTTTTTCTTTTTGTTTTTCCTTTTTTTCGGAGTTTGATAATCTTGTGGCTTCTTGGATTTTTTTAAGTCTTCAACTTGAAAATTCTGCTTTGCAAATATTTCCATACATGCACCATAAATTTCAACAATTGTGGCACTCATACCTAAAAACTTAAAAATGGTTTCTGGCGTTTCTTCCAATCCACCAGTTCTTAGCATGCCGTAAATCAATGCACGCATAATTTTTAAATCAGAAGCTGATAAATCTTTTGATGAAATACGACCACCACTCTTGTTAATCATTTCATTCATATCTGCTTCAAATTTTGAATAGTCATCATCATAAACATCAGCAATATACTCCATTGTTTCCATCGTTAACAAAATGGGAAACTGATGCCCTTGAATAGTAACTGTGGGTGTATCTGAAATAACAATCCCATAATCCGCTAATTTTGCCATTATTCACTGCCACCTCCACGTGAAGGACCTGCTAGTTTCTTCCATTGTTCTTCGTCATAAACAGGTTGTGCGATAAATTTTTCAAATAGTTCTATTGAAGCACTATCCCGATTAGAATCAAAACTTGAATACATAACATTATTGTATGTTAAACCAGTTGAAACAAAGTTAGCAGTTACATCATCAATTTTGGTTTCATCTTCTGCAGTAGTGTATTCTTCATCAATAACATTTGATAACTGCGTTTTAGGATACCAAACAGCTTTTTTTCCACCATTTTCAATATTTCCGATAAACCCAAAGGCAAAATAAGGAAATTCTCGCGCAGTGTTTTTACCAAAAGTCACTCCACTTTGAGCGATTAATCCTTTTATTTCATCCATCACCGCAATAGGAATGCCCACATGATCTAGCGCAATTTCATGTTTCGTTTCACGACTTACGCGTCGGAACATTTTACTTGATGCCCATTTTTCTAAAGCTGTTCCATTTCCTTTAATTCCCAATTTTGTGGCTATTGGCAAACGAACAACCTCGCCAAATGCTGGTTCTGTACCTACTGCATCTTTTGTGGTCATCATGGCAATTAAGATGTCATCTAAGCCTTCAAAATAATACACATCTTGTTTTCCCAATTTACTCATCCTTTCCATAAATCTAATATTTGTTGAGTCATAATTTTTTCAATTTGATCTTTATTTTGTTCAAATGTTCCACTGGCAAAATGTTGCGCTTTTTGATTTACTGTTCCATTTTCAGCGAATCGCCAATAAAAAGCTGTATCTTCAAAAGCTACTTGTACTTCA
Organism: Enterococcus sp. S183_ASV_20; assembly: GCF_018919685.1. Classification (NCBI taxonomy): domain Bacteria; kingdom Bacillati; phylum Bacillota; class Bacilli; order Lactobacillales; family Enterococcaceae; genus Enterococcus; species Enterococcus sp. S183_ASV_20. The sequence goes on along the minus strand of NZ_JAHLRI010000015.1, from coordinate 53,306 downwards.
TTATCTTTAATATTTACTTTCACTTGATCAACCATGTGCTTCTTTTTTAGAAGCGATTTAGGTATATTGGGTAGTAATTTTTCCATATAAAAATTAGCTGCAGCGGTTAATGATTCTATTGATAATTTTGTCGCATCTACTTGCGAAAGCTTTCCTAAATAGTCTGCCATATCTGCAAAACCATTATTATTTTCCATCTTCAATACACCTCACATATGTGTAAAAATTTGTCACAGTATCATCATTTTCATCGCCTTGAATGCCTACAAAATCAGTGTAAGGAATACCAGCTTCCTCCAATGCATTTTCTAAAGCAATTAAATCCTTTTCAGTACCTGTTGTATAAAAAGAGATTTGATAGTAGGGCATTCGTCTATGCACTTTAGACGATGCCATTTTTTTACCTTGACTAACATTTGAATAAACAATATATGGATAGTCCGTTCCTTTTTCCGCTTTATCACGTGTCACAGGTACGCCTACTGATTTCAGAGTTATTCTCAATTTTTCAAAACTAATCGACATAAGCCAAACTCAACTCCATTTCTCGTTTATCCATATTTGTGTAAATACGAGTGATTTTATAGGTCACAGAATCGATTCTAACAGCGCTAAACTTTTCTGTGATAGATTTATCCAATCTCACTTTAATCCGTCTGACAACGTCTGTTTTGGCTTGCTGTGAAAGATATTTTTCTTGTGCAGTTACTCCAATATCTTCGTACCATAAAAGCCTATTAAGTTTATAGGTCGTAACTACTTTATCGTTCGAATCTGTTTCTTCTTTTACATTTAGCAAGTCCGCTTTCCATCGAAACCTATTCGTCTGCCTCTTCGGCATGTTGAATCACTCCTTGGATGATAAATGGCGTGATCGCATTCAACGCCTTATCTAATTCATCTTCTGAAACACGATATTCATAAGCAATACCAGCAACCATCAAAATTAAATATTCTTCTTGCCCTCCAGTTGCAGTTTTTACATAATTTTTTGCCATATTTAAATAAAAAGAGAGCATGGAATCATCCATCCCCTCTTCAAAATGAATATGTGCTTTGAATTTTTCTTCTAAAGATAATGTTTCAGCTTCGTTATTCACATTAACCACCTACTGGTTTTGTAATTTCATAACGATAAACAGCCGGCTCGAATGGTGAGTAAACTAATTGGCCATCTAACAAGTTGTAAATTTGGAAACCAACTTGATTTTTTCCAGAGAATTTTTCAACCAATTTTTGAATTTCTAACGCTCCAATAACTTCTTGAATTTTGAAAGCAGAAAAATCACCAAAATATAATACTGGTGTATCTGGTTCACCTTTTTTATCTGCTGCATCGGTCCAATCAACTGGATAACCAACTAATTGATAACCAATACCACCTTCTGCTTGCGTGAATGGTCGTAACAATGGGAATCCATCATCTGTTTTCATTTTTTCAATAGCAGTTAAAGCTGCACGATTAATAATAAAACGACCTTTTTTCATTACTTCTGTTACTGGTGTATTTTTAAATTCAATCAATGCATCATATAATTTTTGACCAGCACCTGCAGCTGTTAAATCTACAGGTTTTTCAAATGCAACAGCTTTTTTAGCTAAAGCTCCTGGGTTTTCATTTCCTGCATCGTCGCCATTAAACATATAATTAATTTCTTTGCGAACATATGCTTTTTTCAATTCTTCTACAACAATATCTTCTACTGGCACACCAGACATTTTTAATAGTTTTTTCGTTACAGTTGCTAATGCATCAAATTCTGCTGGATCAAGTAGAATTTCATCAAATTGAATCGCTGTTTCAGTAATATCTGTCGTACGTTCTTTTTTGTTTACATTAGCCTCTGCTTTTTTCACAAGAATTGGATACTTCACATCGCCAGCCGTGCGAATCACAGTTCCGTATTTACGCAATAGGTTTTCTTCTTGAGCATAAGAAATCACTTCGGATGCAATCACTTCTGGTACTGTCACTGAACCATTGCCTGTTTCAATACCTAATGCACGTGCTTCACTTTCTGAAATATTACCAATAACAAAATCAGCAAATGCTTTACGAATTTGTTTTTCACGTTGTTCATTAGACATCACATTTCTAGCCTCCATTCCTTCATGAATTGTGCGTAACAAACCATCACGCTGTTCTTGGCTAATCATGCCGCCACGATTTTCTTCGTTTTTATCATCGTTGTTTCCGTTCGTATCTTTCTCACGATCTTCTTTACTTTCATCATCAGTATTATCAGATTTAGCGGTCCCGTCATCGCCTTCACCATCACCAGATTCTGAATTATCATCCCCTAATTCAGCTTTAATGGCTTTTAATTCATCGATTAAACCATCAATTTCTTCATTAACTGAATCTAAATCTGCTTCACGCACTTCTCCAGATTCAATTTTGCCTTGTAAATCACTTAATCGTTTCTCGTGACGAGCTTGTAATTGACGCAATAATTCTTTGTTCATAATAAATTCCTCCTACGCTTCAAGCGCTGTTTTGATTTTTTCAATTAATTTTTTTCTAGTTTTAATATCTTGCTTCATTTCTTGTTTGTTTCTTGATAGTGCTGCTTCTGTATCTTCATAAGCAGGTAAAGAAACAATAGAAACTTCATACAATTCGACTTCATGGATAGTTCTTAAAACTGGGTCTGAACTATAATCCCAAGTTTCTTCCGTTGGATAAAAACCAAAGCTACACTGATTAATGTCCCCACGTGACATTGATTGAATCAAGTCATTGGCAACAGTTGTATTGGGCAACTCAACTTCAAATCGTAGTCCCTTATCATCTTCTTCAAGTTTCAAAGTTCCACTTCTTGTGCGCCCTAATACTTTGCCCCAGTCATGATCGAATAAACAACGAACATCAGAATTTGACAAAGCACGACTGAAAGCTCCAGGCTTAATCACTTCATTTAGGCCTTCCCATAATTCTGTTGGACTATTAAACACCGCCGCATAACCAGTAACAATCTGTGTTTGACTATCTTCTTCGCTTCTTGTTTTAAGGTTTGTGATGTCAAATGTCCGAATTTCCTGTTTCTTCATTCTTACCACCTCCCTTCAAGTCATCCTCTGTTGTCAATGAGTTATCGGTAGCATTCTTTTTGCCGATTTCCGTTAAATCATTTGAAATATAGACGGCTTGTGTTGCTTCAGTATTTTGTCTAGGAAAACCAAGCATTTCTGCCACATTATCAGGACTGGTAATACCAGTTCGAACAATGTTGTACCCAATATTTGTTTTGGTGGAATAAGGTACAAAGTCCAAAATATTAATTTTCCATTCCACTCGATAACCAGAATTAGGCATAAAAAAAAGAGCCGAGTAATGCTCGCTCTTATTTTTTAATATTGGTTTAATTGCTTTGTTGTGCAGATACATCATTGCTTTTTCAATATCTGTTCTCATTAATGCTTGATAAGTATTTACATCTATTCCTAAAAATTTTCCTAGGTCTTTTTTGTAAACACCCAAATAATTAAGAATAGCTGCATCATCAATTGGGCTTTTTAAAGTATCAATTGAGTATCCTTTGCCCAAAGGAATCATTTTAACTGAATGACTATCATTATCTTGCGTTTCTTCCAACTGATTTAAAATAGCTTTTACTATCTTTTGTTGAGCGCTGTTATTTGGATTGATATGCGCATCCAGCTTTAACAAGAAAGCGAGCAAGCCGCCTTTCTTATATTTTTCTGTCAAAACCTTTTCAGCACTTAAAACACCTTCTAGTGTGCTTTTTGCAAGATCAATAATTCCAGCACCTTTTAAGGAATCCACACCAATATTTTTTATATGACGAATCATACTCCCTGGTATTGGTTGGCCATTCATTGAAAATCTTTCAATCAAACGATCATCTAATTTCGTTTGAACACCATATCCCAAATGTAACTGGTCATTATCTGTAATAGGAAAAGCTTCTCCATTGATTAACAATGTATTTGTTTCAAGCTTTGCAAATTCAAAACCAGTTAAATAATCATTAGGATTTTTCAATATGTTTAACAAGAAATGATTTTTCACTTCCTCGCCATCAGGCCCAATTACTACTGGTTCTGCTAGTGCAACTTGATTAGAAATATCTTGTACCAATTCATAAACATCAGACGATTCCATAATAGAAGAATCGTTAACAAAACGTTGTGAATATCTTGTTACATTGCCATAAATATCTTCAATCCAGCCACGCTTTTCCAAAAATCCATAGACTGCATTTGAAAGTCTATCTCTTAGCTTCAAAATCTCACCGCCTCTCTATTATCGATAGATAGAATCTAAATATTCATCCATATCATCTTCGTTGACATCAATCATTTGATCCATTGTTTCCTTATGCGCACAAAGGAAAGCAACAAATCCATCAATCTTTCTCTTTGACTGGTTTTTACTTGGTACTTTACGGCCTTGAAAATCCATTTTGACAACCACATTTAAAGCGCAATACAAAAATAAAGGATTATCAAACATAATCCTTTGCTCATAAAATAATCGCTCGGCATCTTCAAGCGGCGAGTTCAATACTCTTGCGTACTGATCAACTTGCACACATTCCAAGCCTAAATTTTCCAATTTTTCAACTAATCGGTCACTCATCGCTGGATCATAATTGACTTGTTGAACATCATAAAAATCCATGCAATCTTCAATAAAATGAAATATTTGTTCTTGATCAATTAACTTACCATCGCAAAATTCAACAAATCCTTGTTCTGCTAATTCAGAATATGGCACATTATCTTCCTTTTCTCGAAAATCAATATTTTCACTAGGAATAAAATATAATTGTTTTACTTTGAGTATCGCTTTTCCTTCGGCATCCCATGTAGGAAAATTTAATGATACACAAGTTAAATCTCGACTTTTAGATAAGTCCAAACCAATCCAACATGGCTCACCACTTAAGTTACCTAATTCATTTGTGGGAACCAAACACGGTTCCACTTGATCTTGTTCAAAGAAATTATCTGCACCATTCACAAACACATCTAAATGCTTCGTTAAAAATTCAGCTTTCGAGTGAGCGGAACGTTGCGCAGTTTTAAAGGCTGATTCTAAAGCAGACAAATCAACAGATATTCCCCAGTTAGGATTGCACATTTCCCAAACTTTTCTATCTGTCCAATCGTATCCCTTATTTGGTTCATAAATCAAAACAAAGTTTGAATCATTATCATCGCGCTTCAAGACTTCTTTTGCTTCTTTATAAACACGAATACCAACCGAACTACTTCCTTTACCAGCTGTAGAAATATTAAACATTAACGGCTGTGGCAATGAAATTTGTGCAGATTTAAAGTTATCGTACTGTTCCATTTTCTCTTGTTTATGCAGCTCATCATTTAAAACAAAATATGGATTGGAACCTTCTATGTTATCAATGTTTTTTGTCTGAACAATAAACTTATTTGTATAAGCCATATCTCCATGTAAATAGTCATACGTAATACTTGAAACGGTGCCTTTTGGACCTTTAAATATTTTAGTCCCATCTAATAGCACTGGATTATTTAGGATAGTAGCGGCAAAAGGCTTAGCAGCATACTGGGCTTGCGCAAAATCAGAAGCACATGCATAGCAATCGACAGATAAGGCACCTTCGCCATACATAGCATATCCCAACGCCCCTACGGCTATTAATGTTTTCCCATTTTTCTTTGGTATTTGTACGTATGCCTCACGAGTAACACGGACTACTTGCCCTTTTTCATTTTCTTTTACCCAGCCATAAATCCAAGAATAAATGAATTTTTCCCATGGCTCTAAAAGAAATGGTTTACCTACCATATCGCCTTTTGTATGAACAATAAAAGATTCTACCCAGTCCATCATTTCATTTGCACGATCAACATCAAACCAAATATCTTTTCGTTTCTTCCATCGATACCAACGATCTATTGCTAAACGAACCGTTTTCGGATATTTCTTAGGATGTTTTCGAACTTCTTTCGCAAATAAATCAGCATAATTTACACCAGGTTCAATCATGTTTCATTCCCTGCCTTTTTACGCCATTTTTTCCGATGTTCTGCCAATTCATTTACAGGCTTTTCTTCTGGCCGTTTCATTTCTTCATCTGCTCTAGCTGTTGAACCACCAGTAATTTGTCTGCCTGTTTTTGACTTATTGGTCAATCCTAATAAATCCAATGCTTTCATTTTTTTATCGGCCCAAACTTCGACTTGTTGCGCTAGTGGATGCTTGCTATTGTTAGTAGCTCCAGCCTTGTTTGTTGTTTTTTGGGTTTCGGGAAATCCTTTTTCTTTCCACAGCATGTATTTGTATTGGTAAACTTCAAAAATATCCAAGTATGATTCAATCAATGGATCAAGAGTAATAGTGTATAAATCAGACTTGCGCATAATTTCTAAAATTCGCGTTTTTTCGTGATTAACTTTTTCATCAATAATCGCTTTGCGTTGCGCTTTTGTGGTCATTTTTTATACACCCCCCTTTTATTTTTAAAATTTTTGACCTAACGACACGCGTGACTGCCCCCTACCCTATCCCCCGACAAAAAATTTGAATCAGATTTGATAGGGGGGCTTCATTTTTTAAAATAAGATGGAAAAACTTTTTTCTCATCTGCTTCATTTTCTTCAATCACATGACACTTCGGACACAACAAACGAATATTGTTTGGATCAAGTTTGAGCATTTCGTTCTTCTTGATTGGAATCACATGATGCCGATGCGCTTGCCTTCCAAATACAAAACGGCCACATCTTTGACAGCAACCACCTTCTCTTTCATAGACAAAGTCAGCGACATCTTGCCATTCTTTTGTTCGATAAAATGATTTGTTATCATGATGATAAACATTGATTGGCTTTTTCTTTTTTCTTGACTTCCTAGCATGTTCGGAACAATAAGCTCCTTTTTCTGTTGTATTAGAGCAACCTTCAAACTGGCAATAGCGCATTATTCAGATTCTTTAATAATATTGAGAATTTCACCTTTTGCACGTACAGCACTTGGAATCTCAATACCTTTTCGTTTTGCATATTCACGCAATTCTTTTACATTCATTTCTTCTAATACAACAGATTCATCATCAGACGGAACAAGCTCATCTTGTTCTTCATCATCAGCAGCACTTGCAGTTGTTAATAATCGTTCGCCTTTAATTCCATCAGTATCAATCGTTACATTCCCTACAGTAATTGGTAATCCACCAACATGTAAATCAGCTTCTTTACTTAGCATTGATTCAGGATTTTCAGTAACTTCAAAATCAGGTTCTTGACCTTTAGGTACAAACACATTTCTTTTTTCTTCGGTATCCCAATACTCTGAACCAGATGCTGAACTTCTAATTAATACACGCATTGTCTTACTTATCCCCTTTCAAAATGAAAAATCTACTACACTTAAAACAAAAAGGACTGCATATAAATGCAGCCCTAGTGAAAGGTAGTAGCGCCAATTTGTTTGTCCGAACATTTATTGACGATCTATTTTATTTAAGCAGCTTATGCCACTTACTGGAACAATAGGACTCGAACCTATACCAACGGTTTTGGAGACCGCTGCTCTGCCGATTAAGCTATGCTCCATTAACTCTCGCAAACCTGTAGAAAAAAGAGAGAGGAAATTCACCTCACTTCTTTAGTTTTATAATTGGTGGTTTGCGAGAGAATTTAAATGAGATCACAAGTGACTAAACGAAGAAAGTAGAATTTTTTTACTTCCTTGTAATCTCAAATCAAAAAAATAAGTAGGCAATCGTTCCGTTTAAATTTTGTGTAAGTGTGTCGCATTTCTTATTTTTTTGACACTATCATAATAACTCGTTTAGAAGGTATATGAAGTGTAGATAAAGTGTATAAAAGAGGTATAAAAAGTGTAATAAATGGCTACTTAAAAGCAACCAGTTCCAGCGCTGAAGCAAATTGAACAATAATCATGTTAGATTCTTGTTTCACTGATTCTTCGCTGATGCAGTTTCGTTGCGCTGCTAGATAGATTGGATTACCGTTGATATATCGATCATAGAAGATTCTTTTTCTTCGCTCGGTAACATCTGGTTTGTGCGGATGCTGAATCGCAGAATAACCTCTAACAAAAAGCTTATGCAAATAATCAAACTCTTCTTGGGCTTCTTCTTTCTGGATTAACATTTGCTCGGCTTCAAAAGTGTTTTTGGCCGTGGATGGTGGAACCAAAGAGAATGAAGCTGTTACTTTTGGTTCCCTCGGCTGGCCAACACGACATCTAGCAGCAAGATAGGCAGACAGGAACACACTGACGTTATGTTTAGTTTGCTCCATATCTACGTCCTTTGCATCCGGTGTTTCATATTTCTTTACGTCAAAAAGTACCATCCTTTGATTCCCCCGTTTGTGATTTGTGGTATAATGATAACGACTTTTCCACAAGGTTATCCACACATTATCCACAGTCGGAGAAATCCGGCTTTTTTTGTTGGCAGCTTTCTTTACTCATGATAAAATATTTTTATTGTGACCAATGTTTGGGGCAAAGTAACCTCACATATCACAAGCTACCACTTTTCTGGTAAAATATTCTTCTTAGTCAACCATTGGTCGGTTGGCTTTTTTATTGTTTAATTCGACCGTTATCGGTCTACCATATTTCAAAATTTTCCAAGTACCATCTTTCATATTGGTTTTATTCATATGATTTCTTTCATCACGAGCTATCGTATAATCGAAAAATAAATCGGCTTGCTCTGCTCCATGTAAGTATTCAACATAAACGCCATCGACTTGCCTTCCTATGATATAAACTTCTGGATAACTCATACACTGGAACCTCCTAAATATAGCCCTAATCCCAAAATAAACGAGCATGAAAGGAAATAAACAAGGTCACTGCTTGTTATGTCATTTCCATACACGAAATGGCTCACGGTTGCTTTTGCTACAAGAATCATTATTGCAATGCCACTAACTTTATTTATTACACTTTTACAGTTACGTTTCATTTATTCACCATCTTTCCACAGCACGTACATACTTTCGTTTAGTATTGCTTTTGTTAGGCCTAATTCTTTGCTATATCCAACTAAAGTAGCAGCTAACGTAAAGACAATTTCGTTATGATCCATTCCCGTACCCTTTATATCAATTTGTTTTTTACCAGTTTTTGTTAATAAGAATTGTTCCATTTATTAATCCTCCTCACTTAATTCCTAACACTAGATAACCATCTTGTTGAGTATAATCTGTAATGTATGTTATTTCTGAGACATGAACATCACCTGTATACTGTCCGTCTTGATATTCGTTTAAGCGTAAGATATCGCCTTTTTGATAGTTACGGTCATTCTTAAGGATTTTAAAACGTTTATCACCTCAATTGTGACTAGTTTTACTGTTTCATCTTCCTCAGGATCGTCAACCATCAAGTAGCCTTTTTCCTTTTCAAATTTTTTATTTGAGTGATCTAGGCCTTCTGTCCAACACCCAGTATTTTTTGAACTTTCATATCAATATATTTTCATTCAGATTCATCCTGCAGGCAAAACTAATGATGTTTTCTTTTTCTTATTCTCCCATTCATTTTGAACAGCGGAACGAGATTCTTCTTGATATGGTCTAAGTTGCATAGAAAATTCCTTTCTTTATTGGTATAATATTTTGAAAAAGGAGATGTTTTAATGTCTGACGATAAAAAATCTTTAATTAACATTGAACTATTACCAAAGGAATTGATAACTAATCTCTTTGGACCTGCTACAAAATCAATTGGAGAAGGCCTTGGCGGGATTGTAAATTATGTTGTAGGTCCTCTTAGAAAACTAAATGTTGTTAGTGAAAAATCTTATATTGATTTTGTAGAAAAGATTAATTCTAAAACCGATAGTATCCCTGTAGATAACAGAGATGATTCGAAATTAGGGTTTGCTTTAAAAACAATGGAAGACGCTAGATATCAGTTAGAAGATGAAGATATGCGTGAATACTTTTCTAATTTACTTGCTGGATTAGTTGATAACAGAAAAAATCAAGATTCTTCGCCAAGGTTTTCAATTATTTTATCTGAACTAACGACTATAGATGCAAATCTATTAAAAAAATTGTATAAACTTAGTATTACCCCAACTATAAAGGTTAGAGTACAGGCTCCTAATGGTAACGGTATAGATTATATAGAAAATTTAATCCTTACTCAGAAAGGAATTGTTGAAAATAATTTTTCTGATTTAAGTCCCTCTTTACAAACTTTACGCTCTTATGGATTAATTGATATAAGACCTTCTATTGAATTAACACAAAAAAAACATACAAAAATTTATGATGATTTTGAAAATTCAACTTATTTTAAAACTTTGAAATATAATCTTAATAGTTTTTTTGCAAACAGTTCTTTTTTTAAAGATACAGGGTTTAGCATTATAAGTATTCGTGGCTCCATACATGTAACTGACCTTGGCTTTTTATTCTGTTCAAAAATTTTTTCTAGCGAAGAAGAGTAGTAAAAAGCTACTCTTCTTCACTTTTTATTTACCCAATGTTTTCACTTCTTTTACCGCAAAGGACTTTCATAACTTTACCCATTTTCTTTTGGTAAATATTCATAATCTCAACGGAGTAAAAAGCTTTTTAATCGCGGCCGCAAACCTCCACTCCCTTCTATAAATTCACTGGCTCTTTTTTATAACCAGCATCAATCAAAATTCCCTCAATTACATAAAGATCCGTTTTCTGCTTCAAGCTAGCCTTAAATTTCTTGGCAATATTTCTAGCTGTTTCTAAAGAAACGACTTCATATGTTTTAGCCAGTGCATCCGCAATAATTGCGGATGTTGGCGTATAATAAATCTCAAGCAAAATGAACACTCACTTTCTACGAGATTATTATTCGATTTCTTCTTCATCATCTTCAACTGTCTTTTCAGGGAAAATGATGTTCTCTTTATTTTTGCTCCAAGAATCTGCAAACGGTGCAAAATGTTGGCGTGCAAGTTCAACTTGGTTGATTAGATTTTCAACTGAAACATCATGATCAGCTGCAATTTCTTCTAAGGCTTCCCCTTCATCGATTCGATGCAACACGCCACGAACGTTGATTGTTACTGATTCTGGCCATTCGATTGTTGTTGCCTTCTTGATGAATTCGTCAATGGTTTCTTTCGATACTTGCACAGCAACTTCTTCAACTTCTTGCACATCATCGCCCATTTCTAAAGAAGTTTGTTCTTCTTTTAGAACTTCAACTGTTCCGTCGTTATTCACAATATATTCGACATTCGGTTTATTGGTCTGCTTGTTAACTGGTACCTTGTATTCTACTGTTTCTGGCTCAATGGTCGTTGATACTGTTTTACCTAAAAATTCGTTTAAACTTTCATATTTCCCTTTTAATGAAGCGTTGCTAACCACTAATAGCACTTCGATATTTCCGTTTGATTTAGATGTCACTTTTTTCACTTCTGGTCTGAAATTTACTTGTTTTGTCATTTTATTTTCCTACTTTCGTTTAATAATTAGTTGCATCTTTCCATTCGTAATCGAAATTATCGGTTATGAATGGTCTTTTTTCGTTTAAAGGCTTAGTTACACCTTGAGTGATCACTTTAAAATCTCTAGCACGAACAACAATCGCTTCAACTGGATGACCATATCGAAGGGCAAATAGACGAAAACGAAGCTTAACGGATTGGTCAATACCATACACGCCAAAAGAGTTTTTAATATCAATGACATGTCTCCAACTCCCATCTAAGTTTTTTATGATGAAGTCAGGTGAATAAGCTATCGCCGAAATTTTGCCTATACCATCCGCAGTTGGTGTAAGTTCGGTTAGTCTAAAACGCGGATGAACTTCAAAAGGTAACCCACAATTTTTGACAAACTTTGTATAAAAGTTAGCTTCCTTCTGGCTATCAAATGTGTAACCATCAATTGTGACTTTGTTTCCTCGCTTATTCAGGGCTGTTGGTGATTGCATTGTTTTAACTCCCTTTCCTTGGTCGCAGTTTCCGCTCGAACTGCTTTTCCATCTTTGTTGCATTCAGGACATGGAATAGGTGTTGCATAATTAAATCTGTCTTTGCCCCAAATCACGCGCTGATCTTGACATCTAACACACTTCATTCTTATTTAGCCCCTTTCATCCAGGCTTGATTACTTTTGGTAGCTTTTTCGGTCGGTTCCTTCTTATCAATCCGTTTAATAGATTTCCCTATATGTTTCTTTGGTTTTTCTGGTATTATAATGGCTTCCTTTACTTCTGAAACGGTTCCGCCAGATACGATTGTTGCAATAGCTGCTGTCTCTTTTTGCTCAAATAGCACAGCATCTTTTAAATTGGCTACAGGTCGACCATCTTTGCCAAGATAGGCTGAAATTTTCACTACATACGGCATTGAATGATTCCCCTTTCTATCGATTTGTTTTTAAGGCTTTAAAATGCGTTTTAATCCGTTTTTCTTTCTTTGTATCTATTTATATTCACTTGATTGTAAAACCGCTCTACGCTGAATATATTCGCTAAAAATAACATTTTAGATGCCTGCTACTCGTTTGTCTGATGTCCCTTCAATTTTCATCACAAAACCTTGTGAATTACTCATGATACGAGAAAGAATTCTCTCCCCATAAGCTTGACTCATTTCTTTACCAGTTAAGTTCGTAGTAAAAATAGTTGCTTTATTCTGCCGAGCTTCTACAATGCGATTCAAGGTGTCGTTATTGAAGTTAGTACTTTTATTCCTATCATCAATTTGTTTAACTCCCAACTCGGCTCCTAAATCGTCCAGAACTACTAAATCTGCGCTTTTGATTTCTGCCATCAAACTACCTGTTATCTCTTTTCTGGCTTGCTCATCATTCATCGCAAATTTTAGTTGTTCTAAGAGTTCCGCATAGCTAATAAATAAGCAGCGTTTATCATAGTTTGATTTCTCCAACACTTCCCAAGCCGTTGACATAGCTAAATGACTTTTTCCAACACCACTTTTGCCTGAAAGAATCATATGAATTGGTTTATTCAAAAGAATTTCAGTTGTGGCTCGATTTGCAATTTCAAAAGCAAGCTTAGTTTCTGTGTCTACTGTTTTGTAAGTTTTAAAACGACAATTAATTAAATTTTTGTCGGTGTAAAGCGAACTATATTTCAGATAATTAATCGCTCTGGCTTTCAAACTATCGTTAAACATTTTCTCTGTTTCAAGGTCTTCTGCTTTTTTGCGTGCTTTATAGCCACATTCCATGCAAGTTGGCGGACACCTATCGGACCCATCTTTGTTTTTTGCACGCCAAGCATAAAGATTTCCTCCGCACTCTGGACATGGATCAGGCGTGATATAAAGCAACGTTTTAATCATTTTTGAAAATCCATCTGATGCTGACTGCATTCTTTCACTTCCTAAAATCCAAGATCATCGTAATCAGAATGACCTGTGTTTGATTTCTGTTTTTTGGTTGTTTTCTTTTGCTTCCTTGCCGCTTCTCGTTCCTCAACAGATTTGAACCCTCTTTGTTCCCAATCTTTCAATATGGCATTGATATAGTTATAGTTTCTTGCGTTTGCATCAATAGCAATTTCAATAGCTTTAACAATTAATTGTTCAGCTTCTTTTTGACTAGCTCCGATTTTTTCAAAATCAGAAATCCAATAATCAAAATCGGTCATGGTTTTAGACGACATCAATCCAAATCCGTTATTTTCCCAAATTGAACGAATGAACGCCCCTTTATTGTTATTATTATTATTTCTTAGGTTCTTAGGTTCTTTAGGTTCTTGTTTATGTTCAGTTCGTTGTTCAGTTTGATGTGCAGCTTGTTGTTCCCTTCGTTGTTCAGTTCGTTGTTTTTTTATTTCAGAAAAGTTTTGATATTCTGCGTAGTTACTGACTTTGTACCATGTCCCGTTTTGTCTACTTCTGCTTAATTCAATCATGTCATCTTTAACAAGCAAATCTAAAAATTTTCTGACGGTGTTTCGGCTTACTTCCCACCTTTCAGAAAGTTTTTTTTCGGATGTAATTCTTTCTCCGACTTTCACCGTTTTTAACTCTCCATCAAAAAGAATCTTTCTGTCTTGGTGATTGGCCATGAATATTAAATCAAGCCACCATTTAAGGTATTGAGGATTTTCCCAAATCCAGTGATCTTGAATGGTCCTATAAAGTTTTATCCAACCTCCAATGGCCAACCTGCTCGCCTCCTTTTATAAATCGTCCATACTGGTAAAATTTGTAATTTTGTTGTGTCCTCTACAATATTCACAAATCCCACAACTAACTGGTTCTTCTTCGCCGTTTTTCACTCGCACAACATGCTCGATGTTTTCTTTTAATTCTTCTAATTCGTAAATCATTTTTTCTTCGCTAAGAGTGATTAGTTTTGCTTCACTAGGTGTTTGTTTCGAAACGGCTGCAATGAGAGGAAGAAAAATTTTGTCATATTGTTGCCGAAGCAGTTCGCAATAAACAGCCATTTGTAACACGTAACCGAAGCGTTCAATGAAGTTTGCTTTTCTGTTTAAACGTTCATCCCATTTCTTCTCATGCATATCTTTGGTTGTTTTGATGTCTACAAAATACTTTTCTTCTAAATTAAAACAATCAATTTTCCCTTTCCACATTGCACCACCAATTTCACCTGTGACGATCACTTCTTTTTCACCTTGATAAATATTTAAAAAGGCTTCTTCTTGTTTTAATCTTTCAATCATCTGCTCCGCAATTTGGAAATCTTTCAGTAGGCCAAACGGTTTTCTTGAAGAAAACATCTTGCTTTTATTTTCTTCTTTAAATGCTTCATGAATTTCTGGTGATTCAAAGTAAGAATGAACATAATTACCAACTAGCAATGCTTTAGGATCGTTTTCTGGTGTCCATTCGCCTTTTAACTTGGCAAGAGCTGCAGCTTCACATTCAAGAAATTTTTTATATTGAGAGACAGACATATAAGCTAGGTCCGCTTCTTGTGAATAATAATTTTCATCAGAAAGGATAATCGTCTTCTTCAATCGTTGAGACATCAGCTTCACTCTCTTTCTGATTGGTTTCATAACCAGCCATCACATCTAAAGTTTCTTGAACTGGTTCTTCTAAAATTTGGTCAGCTACTTTCGTTAAATTATCTTTTTCAATTGGTTTGGCTTGTTCAATATCGGGTTGCTCTGGTACGTCAGCTACACGTGTAATTCGTTCATTCTCGTTTTCTTGATCAACAGCTTTTATATTGTTGGAAAATAGTTTTTCTTCAAGTACCGCAGCTTGCTCTTCTCGCTCTGGTGTTACATCTTTTCGTTCGAATTCATTTTCGAGTGTGTCTTTAGCGGCTTGCACAAATAAATCATTATCGTTACTAGTATTGATTAAATATTTAGCAGCTCGATTGATGACAGTTCTTTTTGCCATTTCTTCTGGAAAATCATTCTGAACATTTTTTGTTTTTGCTTTGCTCCATGACTTATCAATTTGTTTCTTTGTCATGACGGTTGTTACTTCTTTACCATTTGCTAGCTTAATAACCACATAAGCAGCCTTAATGTCGTTGTCTAGGTTTTCGAAGGCCGTTTCATGTTTAGCAACAACTAAGTCGGGACCATCCATAGCAATTTCAAATACATCGCCTTCTCTTACTACAACAGGCGTGATATCTGCCCCTCCAGTTACTCGATCTAATACAGCCATGGTTCCGAAATATGAGCGCATAAGCTGAACTTTATTTCCATATTTGATGAAATAACATTGTTTTTTAGCTGGCGATAATCCTTGGATGACCATATCAAGCAAGGCGTTAGAAATAGATGTTTTAGTTTCTGGATTGTTAGCTGCCAACTGAAGAAGGTTTCCTCCTGAATTGTTGGTTAGTTCAAAGAAAGCACTTTTCAATGCATTCTGTGGACTATAACCTGGTGGCATTTCTAATCCCTGCTCTTGCAATCTATTCAAATTTCCGATGACTTGTTCATCTAAAGATCGTTGTGTTATTTGTGTTAAATCGTTACTCATTGTCATTCTCCTCTTCTTCGTCATATTCCCATGTTGGCTCTAATGCTTCTTTTTCTTCTGGAGGTTCTTGTCTAGCCCCTAATGAATCAAATTCAGGCATTTTCACCACTCCCAAAATATTTTCGTTTTGTTTTCTTCAAGTTCAACGTGATCAAATCCTTCTGTTTCTAATTGAGATAAAAACGTTGATGTAAGACCTTTACTATTCACTACGCAACTTGTATTACCATTTGCTGCTGCAGTTCGAATTGATTGAATAATCCTATTTTGAGCATTCGCTAACATTAATTCGTAAACATCATCACTTAAACCTCTTACTTCAATCATTGCAGTTCACCTCGTAAAAATGCAGTTAGTAGTTCATCCATAGATTTTTCATTTGCAGCATCTTCGGCTTTTTCTGCTACACATTCTGGACAATCACAAGATTCGCTTATACTTAATTGCTCTTTTAGATCACCTACAAGTTTTTGCAAGAGTATAGCTAAACCGATAACTGAACCACAAAACGCAGTACTTCCTTGGCCTGTTTCAAAATTTGTAGCACATAAAAGAAGTTCAACATTCTGTGCCTTACATTCTTTTTCAAGTTCAATAATCATTCTTTCAATTTTTCTATTCATGTGGTACACTCTCCTTGAATTTGATATTTGTAACTGACCTACTTTGATGGCCGTCGAAGTGGGTCTTTATTTTTGTTTTTTTTCTTCTCGATCTTCCAACGCTAAATCGTAGTAGAGCAACCAAATGATAAAAGCTGCTATATATATGTTTTGGATTAATGGGCCAATATTGCCACCTACCAATAGACCTAGTCCGAATACAACCAACAGTGCCGCCATACGTCTTAAGTGATATATTTTTTTCATATTTATTTCCTCCCTTGATTTCGCTTGCCCAAGATTTATCTTTTTTGTGATAGAAGCCATCTCCGACACCCTTCTTTGTCGTAGAACTTCCCTTGTTTACTTACTGATCCATGTGGAAGACCTAGCTTCTCCCATTCCCTTATTGTTGTTGTGGAAACATTGAAATATTTTGCAATCTCTGTTTGATTTAAGACTCGCTTATCAACTGCGGTATCTCTTCGTGCTTTTTCTATTTCATCAACAATAATTCCGTGTACAAAATCTCTTAGAGAAGCTTCATTTTCTGGAGTTAAAATCACTTCCATTGCTATCACCTCCTATACTGATTGTTTTACAATTCACCTCTTGGTAAAATGAATTTGAAAGCGAGGTGAAATATTATGAAATTCGAATTAAATGGATTTGACGAATTACAACATGAGCTAAATCAATTTGCTAAAAATGGCGAGTCTTTAGATGACGAACATTCTGTACCATTCGATAAACTATTCACTAAAAAATTTATGATTGAAAATACTAAATTCTCTAATATTGATGAGTTTATTGAAAAATCCGGATTTGATTTCTCTGATATGGAATCAATAGATGACAATAAATTAGATAATTTCATTAGCTCAAACACAAACTTCGATTCGTGGGAAGATATGAAGTCTGCTGCTGGATCAGAATGGGTAGCTAAGAAATTAGGATTTTAGTTTTATTTATCTCATCTAAAGTTTTTTGAAGTTGGTCAGCTTGCTCCTTTGCTTGTTTGATCAACTTCTTTAAGTTTTGTAAGTCAACTTTGATAATCGCTTCTTCCACTTTTACCTACACCTCCTATCTAATATCTAATATTTTTTTGATATTCCGAACTTGCTCTTCTGAACGTCTACGACCATGAAGAATATCAGATAAGTACGGACTTGAAATCCCTAATTGTTTCGCTAACCAAGATTGAGTTTTCTTTGCACGAATTAGCGCTGCCCTTACTTCAATAGCTAAATCTTGTGACATTTAATTACCTCACTTTCTTTTTTTGATATAATTTCCTTATCAGCAAGTGGTCTGCTGAAATAACTGATAAGGTGGTGAATGATATGAAACTGTCTCATGATTGTATTCGTGATATTTTATTATTTAGCGAAAGCCTTCCGTACAATGAACCGGCTTTTGGTGATAAAATATTTAAATCAGATCTACTAAAAAAATATAGTTCAGAGGAAATTAATTATGCCGTCTCCAAATTAGGTGATGACGATGCACAACTTATAAAAGGATATGTTAAGTTTGCATCTAACAAACCTTATATGACATGTATCTCTTCCCTTACATTCGATGGTCATAAATATTTGGACAATATTCGAGATCCGAAAATTTGGAAGGAATCAAAAAAAATATCATCCAAACTAGCAAGTGTCTCAATTGACATAATGAGTGAAATCGCAGCTAAAGTTATTACAAAAACACTGGGCCTTGACTAACGTATTTCCCAGTCACTCGCCATTAAATCATTTGCTGTAGGGTTCCACCGTTTGCCAACAGAATTACTATTTTCTTGTAGTAATAGACAACAATCATAGGTATTTGTAGGAAGTATATTTACATGAGCTGAACAGTCATTTTCAGACTCCCTGTAAATATATTTTCCTTTTTTCATTGCTTTTGAAACAGCTTCGTCAATTTTCATTTCTTCCATTCCTTTCTTTTTAATTTGTAAGCTAAAAAATTAGCTAATTTAATAAAATTCGTTGACACTTTCTAACACATATTGTAAAATGAACCCATAGCTAAATAAGACTTTAAAAGCCTTCTAAAACAATACTTTTACCGTTCCCCAACGATTTTCAAGTTTTGTTTATAGGTTTTATTTGAGAACTTATTAGCTAATAAATTAGCTTACGTGATTATATTACTAACAAATATTGTAAATGTCAAACATTTTTACTAACTTTTTTTGTAAATAACGCGTAACTAGAAGGAGAATGTTTTCATATGAACCTTTTGGAACGTATAAAAAAACTAGCAAAAGATAGAGATGTGTCTATTTATCAGCTTGAAGAAGAAATAAATATTGGACGAAATACTATTTATCAATGGAATAAGCGAACACCTTCTTCGGATAAACTTGAAGCTGTAGCCAATTATTTTAATGTTTCTGTTGATTATTTATTAGGTCGTACTGAAAATCCAAACCAAGCTGGTGCTAAACCATCTGACGATTTAGATGATGTACTGGATAACGTCATGAGTTTTGACGGTGAACCGCTTGATGATCATGACAGAGAAGTTATCCGTGCATATTTAAAGGGTAGATTCGGGAAATAAGTCAAAGGTTGTGCTTATATGAAAAGTATCAAAGAGTTGGTAGAAGAATATAATGTGGAGTTAGTTTTTACTACTTTGAACAAACGCGCATGTTTCGACCCTACCTACGGTATCATATTTGTAAATCAAAATTTAACACCATCAGAACAAGAAGAAGCAATATATCACGAATTAAAGCATGTAAAAGAACATGTGGATATAATGGCATTGTATAAAATTCCTGTTTTTCGTTCTAAGATGGAAGCTGAAGCAGAACAATATATGTTTAGAAGCTTAATCGAAAAATATGAAGGACAATACAATTACTCAAATGTTATAGCTCATTACAACTTAAAAATGGGACAAGAAGTTTATTTGAAATAAAAAAGTCCGTGCTGGGAACACGGACTTAAACCTCATTTAGAGAGTGAGAGAACTTCATTGAAAATAAATCAAAAATTCTATAATTACTCTATTGTTGTTTTAGCATTAATCTCAATCGCGTTAGTTATTCTTGATTTTTCAAATGTTATTAATATTAGTAATCCACCATTTAACGTTATTGATAGTATTATCTTAATCACATTTACAATTGATTACATTGTTAGATTTTTTATTTCAAAAAATAAAATCAAATTTTTTAAAGAAAATATTTTTGATCTGATCGCGATAATTCCTTTTGATGCTATTTTTTCTTTCTTTAGAATCGCTAGGTTGTTTCGAATAGCTAAAATAGCTAGACTAGCAAAGCTAACAAGAGCGATAGGTGTGGTTGGCAAATTAACAAGAAACACTAAATCATTTTTAAATACTAACGGATTTTTAAACGTGATTTATTTAAGCTCGGTTCTCATTGTTATTTCAGCAATGATTTACTCATATGCAGAAAACGTTCCATACATTGATGCGTTTTGGTGGGCTTTGGTAACAACAACAACTGTCGGGTATGGTGATATTTCTCCAACTACTCCATTAGGAAGAATTGCTGCAATCATTTTGATGATTGTGGGAATTGGGTTTGTTGGCATGTTAACTTCTACTATTACTGAATATTTTAATAAAAGTAATGAATCTAATAACAATGATGAAAAAGATGAAAAAATAGATATGCTAATAAAAAAAATAAATGATTTAGAAAAAGCTATTAGAAAATTAGAGAATAAAAAGTAACGCGCACTGCTTAACAAAAAAATATGCTTTATTATCCCCCTCTCTGGTGAGTTCTAGCGTGTTCGATTCATGCTAGGGGCTTTAAAATCTAATAAGGAGGTGCTAGAAATTTGTCATTCCTTCTATTCGCTTGCCCAAGTGGAAAGGATAAGCAATGGCAACTTTTAAACAATATACAAAAAAAGGGAAAAAATACTGGAAAGTAACTGCCTATTTAGGCGTAGATTATTTAACTGGAAAACAAATTAATGTCACTATCAGAAACTGTAATACAAAAAAAGAAGCACAGCTCAAGCTTAATCAAAAAAAATTAGATTTTGATAATGGAAATCTAGCTAACGAGCATACTCGTTTAACCACTTTTGAAGAAGTTTATTATATGTGGTTGGACGAATACAAAAAAACAGTTAGGGAATCCACATTCATAGCTACTGAACGACGTATGAAAAAACACATTTTACCCACATTCGGGAAAATGCGACTTGAGCGTTTAACAGTCAAGATCGTGCAAAAATCTGTTAATGAATGGTATAAAAAGAATGAAATGGGAAAAGTACTTTTAAGTTATGCTTCTCGTGTTTGTGACTATGCTGTTGGTTTAGAAATAATAGACTCAAACCCATTTAAGAAAATAACTAAACCTAGTTCGCTAAAGAAATTAGAAAAGAATACAAAAAGAAAGTTCTATACAAAAGACGAACTGGAACATTTCTTAAATACAGCTGATAGCATTGCCAATCAAGCCAAAGAAGAAAGTTTAGTTCTAAAATACTATGCCGACTTAGACTGTGCTATTTTTCGCTTACTTTCTTTTACTGGTATACGTGTTGGTGAAGCTTTAGCATTGAATTGGAATGATATTGATTTAAAAAAGCAGGTAGTTAATATAAATAAAACTACTGCTATCAGTACAAATGGATTGACTATAAACGATCCTAAAACTCCCAATTCTATTCGTAAAATTTCTTTTGATAACAAGACTGCTTATATCTTAAAAAAATGGAAACTTAGACAGCATGAAGCTTTAATGAAAAAAGGTGGATTTAAAACACAACTCATTTTTACAAAAATTGATGGTACCATGTCCCGAAGTCAAGACATTTACCAACGTTCTAAAAGATTGGCAGAAAAAGCTAACTTACATTCTATTGGTTGTCATGGTTTTCGGCATACCCACGCAACATTATTATTCGAATCAGATAACGTTAGGTCTAAAATAATCCAAGAACGTTTAGGACATTCTTCTTTACAAATAACTATGGATACTTACACTCATGTTTCTGATGAAGTTACTAAAGAAGCAACAGATGCTTTCAGTAGCTATGTAAATTTTTAAAATAGCAAATCTACATCAATAACTAAATCAGTAAATTCCTAACAACAAAAAAAGCGCCTAGAACCCTTATAAAGCAAGGATTCTAGGCTATATTCAAATAAATTATTTAGTTTCACGGTGTAAAGTAACTTTTCTTTCACGTGGGCAATATTTTTGTTTTTCTAAACGATCAGGATTGTTACGTTTATTTTTATTTGTTAAGTAGTTACGTTCTTTACAAGAAGTACACTCTAAAGTGATGTTTACGCGCATGTTTTCCCCTCCTACTAATAATTGATCTTTCCAAGAGATTTCTTAGACTTGAATATCATACCATTTTTTTTGTCATTTGACTACCCTTTTGGGCAAATTTGTAAAGTAGTTCTACTTTACAAATTTTATTTTTTGTACATTTCCATATACGCTTCTAAAACTTCTTTGGCAATCGTTTGGTTTGGTTTTGATTCTTCGTCATTTAAGTGTGGTAAAACAACGCTAATTGCAATTTCAGGGTTTTCGTAAGGCGCATAAGCCACCAAGTTACTATTAACCGTCGTGTGAACAACTCCGTTAGCATCCTTTGCTTGCGTTTCGGCGGTCCCTGTTTTAGCAGCAATCGAAAACTTGTCTGATTTTAAACCTGGTGCCGTAGTCAATTGACTAGTTCCATTTACCACATTATAGAAACCTTGTTGAAGAATTCCTATCTGGTCTTCAGAAATATTCACCTTATTCAAAACTTTTGGTTCGATTTCTTTCAAAATTTTTCCTAAAGCTCCATTTTCATCATTGCCATAGATGCCTTCTACCACATGGGGTTGTACGCGGATACCATTATTTGCGACAGTGGAAACGTACTGTGCTAATTGTAATGGTGTGTAGTTATCATATTGTCCAAATGATAAATCTAATAGATTTCCGCCTTTAGGCGCTTCAGCAGGATCTTTGAAATCTTTATTTACATATCCAGGACTTTCACCAGGTAAATCGATTCCTGTCTTAATCCCCATTCCATATTCAGCATAAGCGTTTCTTAGCTCTTTGAAAACTTTGTCATCGCCAATTTCATACGGGAAGACCATATTAGGATAGTAATTTACACCCATTAGTTTAAACACAACTTTCATCATGTAGGCATTAGAAGAGTACTCTAATGCTTGTTCAGCAGTTAATTGCATTTGTGCATTACGACCACCACTATTCCACCAAGAAGCTTTTGGATTTGTACCAGCTAAAATAATTGGTTCATCTAATAGAGTATCATTTCCTTGTAATACTTTCGCCTCATAACCAGCTGTTAAAGTACCTGCTTTCACAACAGATCCAGGTACCTCAAAGTTTAAAATAGGCCCTAAAGGATTAGGTGTTACTTCTCCTGTCTGTAAATCATGACTAACTCCGGACATCGCTAAAATAGCACCTGTTTGAGGGTTCATAGCAACGACATACGCATTTTCTGAGTATGGTCCAATGGTTTTGACTATTTGTGAATAGTTTCGTTGTAAAATTTCATCAACTTTGTTTTGGAAATTTGAATCAATCGTTAATTTTAAGTTGGAGCCTTTTTCCCCTTTGGAAATTGGGGTTTGTGAAACAATCTTTCCGTTATTGTCTAAAACGACTTCTGATTTTGCTTTTTTACCTTGTAGAACGTCTTCATATTGTTTTTCTAAATAGCTAGTTCCAACACGGTCATTTCGTGCATAGCCTTTTTTCAAATATTCATCGACTTCTTCGGCTGGCAATCCTTGTTTTTCAGTTGAAACGGTGCCCAACAGGCTACGCAATGCACCACTTTGAGAATAATCACGCGTCCAATCAGTCCCTGTTGAAACACCAGATATTTCCGCTGTGTGTTCACCAATTGTCGCAATTTCACCTTCTGTTACCCCTTCATTCTTGATGAAGACCGTGTTCATTTGTGACGCTGCATTCATTCGTTTAAAAATCGTTACTGCTTGTAAGGTTCGGTCATCAAACGCAATTTCTTCGGGGGTGACTTTTTCAACTGCTTTGGCATATAATGTGCCTTCGTCCGTAATTTTGTTGCCTTTTTCATCTTCTTTATCTTGATCGGTTAAACGGGCTTGGGCTGCTTTTAAATTTTCAGGATTCGCTAACCAATAATCTTTTTTGTCACGATCCGTTAAGTTTGGATCAACTGGAACGTTAATAAGTTCATTAACTTTATTCGCAATCGGTAAAATATCTTTTCCTTCAATATTTTTTCCTCGTGTGTATGTGATTGCTAAATTGGCTTTGTTAGAAACCAAGACTTTTCCTTGTGAATCATAAATTTGTCCTCGAGGGGATGGTGTCGTGATTTGTAGTGAAGAATTGGCAGTGATTTTTTTGTTAAACTCTTCTCCTTCTACAATCTGTAAATACCCTAAACGAACAATTAATGAAACAAATAAAGTGAATATCACAAAAAATAATAAGTTCAATCGAAAAGGAATATGTGGCTTTCTACCTCGTTGACTCTTTGCTGCGGCATCTGTTTTTTTTATTTTATCTATAAATGAGTTTTTCTTCATACCTCTAGTCCCTTCACTAAAAAGTTTCGCATTCTCATTGTAACAAAAAATAGTCAAAAAATCAGGATTATTCCCAGCTCTAAGGAAATATTTAATTATTTTGTTGTTGAAAAAAGTCAAAAGGACTTCTGAATTCAGAAGTCCTTTTGACTTTTTCTCTTTTTTTAACGGCTGTAATTGTGAACTTCAGCAGCCATGCTGTCAATGAAAATTGATAAATCTTCGACAGACGTTTCTTTGCTTCCATAACGACGGACGTTCACCGTTGCGTCTTCCATTTCTTTGTCCCCGACCACTAATTGATAAGGTACTTTTTGTGTTTGAGAGGCCCGAATTTTGTAGCCCATTTTTTCGTTACGATCATCGACTTCAACACGTAAGCCTTGTGCTTGTAAACGTTCTTTGATTTCATAAGCATACTCAGAATGCGCTTCTACAGAAACTGGGATAATAGTTGCTTGAATTGGTGCTAACCAAGTAGGGAAAGCGCCTTTGTAAACTTCTGTTAAGTAAGCCACAAATCGTTCCATTGTTGAGACAATACCACGGTGGATAACAACTGGGCGATGTGTATTTTCACCATCTTCGCCAACATAAGTTAAGTCAAAACGTTCTGGTAATAAGAAGTCTAATTGGATGGTTGATAATGTTTCTTCCATTCCTAAAGCTGTTTTTACTTGAACATCTAACTTCGGACCGTAAAAGGCAGCTTCGCCTTCTGCTTCAAAGTAATCTAATTCTAATTCATCCATGGCAGCTTTTAACATCGCTTGCGCTTTTTCCCACATCGCATCATCATCAAAATATTTGTCTGTATTATTTGGATCACGATAGCTTAAGCGGAAACGATAATCCGTAATGTTAAAGTCAGCATAGACTGCCACCATTAACTCCAAAGTACGTTTAAATTCGTCTTTAATTTGGTCAGGACGAACAAAAGTATGGCCATCGTTTAAAGTCATTTCACGAACACGTTGTAACCCTGATAATGCGCCAGATTTTTCATAGCGGTGCATCATCCCTAATTCAGCGATTCGAATTGGCAATTCGCGGTAACTATGAATGTCATTTTTATAAACCATCATATGGTGTGGACAGTTCATTGGACGTAATACCAGCATTTCGCCATCGCCCATATCCATTGGTGGGAACATATCTTCATGGTAATGATCCCAGTGACCAGATGTTTTGTATAATTCCACATCTGCCATAATTGGTGTATACACATGTTGGTAACCTAAGCTAATTTCTTTGTCCACAATATAACGTTCAATTGTACGACGAATGGTTGCGCCTTTTGGTAACCAGAAAGGTAACCCTGAACCAACTTCTTGTGAAACCATAAATAAATCTAATTCTTTTCCTAATTTACGGTGGTCACGTTCTTTGGCTTCCTCGCGCATTTTGATAAATTCTTTTAAATCTTTTTTATCGAAAAAGGCAGTGCCATAAATCCGTTGCATCATGTGATTGTCAGAGTTTCCGCGCCAATAAGCACCAGCTACTGAAAGTAATTTAAAGACTTGAATCCGTCCTGTTGAAGGGACGTGAACACCACGACATAAATCGACAAAATCGCCTTGATCATAGATAGTGATGATTTCATCTTCTGGCAAATCTGTAATTAATTCAACTTTGTAAGGATCATCAGCAAATAATTCTAACGCTTCTGCACGTGAGATTTCTTTACGAACGATTGGGTTATTTTCCTTCACAATTTTCATCATTTCGGCTTCAATTGCAGGGAAATCTTCCGCTGTCACAGGGGATTCCCCATTATCTGTATCATAGTAGAACCCAGAATCAATCGCAGGACCTACGCCAAATTTAATGTTAGGGAAAAGACGACGTAAGGCATTAGCCATTAAATGAGCTGATGAATGACGTAAAATTCCTAAAGCATCTTCATGATCAGGTGTCACGATTTCAAGCGAACCATCTTCTACGATAGGACGATCTAAATCGATTAAAACACCATTGAATTTACCAGCTAAAGCTTTTTTGGCTAAACTGTTGCTAATACTTTTAGCAACATCAAATGTTGTAACCCCAGAATCAAACGGTTTAACAGCGCCATCTGGAAAAGTAATGTGAATAGACATAATAAAATTCTCTCCTTTTAATTTTTTTGATTTGAAGCGTTTCATTGTGTTCCTGTTTTTCACAATGAAACGAAACAGCCACCTGTTCCCCTTGTTAAAAAACAAAAAGTCCTAGTATTCTAACGAATACTAGGACGAAAATATCGTGGTTCCACCTAATTTTGAACACAAATAATCTGTGTTCCTCTAGCGTGTTAACGGTGCGACCGCCTTTGTTTCAACAAAGGTTTCGAAAGTGGTCATCCCTTGTGCCAATCTGGAAAATTTTCAGCCAAGATTTTCCTCTCTAATAGATCGCGGGCAAGTTCAGTTGTCTTTCTCATCAATCATTTATGCACTTATTTAACCACTTATTTTCAGAAAAAGCAAGTGATTCAACAGAAATTCTCTGAAAACTTATTTTTTCCATTCGCCGCCTTGTGCATAGCGGTCTTTTTTCAATTCATTGACAATCACATGGATATTCTCTTTTGGTGCACCAGCGTTTTTTGACACAGCTTCTGTAATATCTTTGACCATATTAGTTAACTGTTCTTCTGTGCGGCCTTCAATTAATTCTACATGTACAAATGGCATCTTCGTTCCCCCAATTTAAATTGCTTGTTCTGTTTGTATCATAGAGCGGGTTATGACGCTTGTCAATAAAAAATTGGAGACGTCAGTCGTTACGGTTGACGTCTCCAATTTTTATTTTTCAGATACATAGTTGGACCAAAGTGCGGTCTTGCCTAATATCTCTTTTTATACTTCTTCGCCGTAATCTACAGGTTTATCAAATTCACCTGGTGCATCATCATAGATATGTCCGTAAATAATTACCGGCATTCCGTCATAGGATACATCAAAGATTTTTGAAACTTCTGTTCCTGGCGTATTGATACAGCCATTACTACCAGCATCGGTTTTAAAGGCTTCTTTATCGCCATACTTATCCAATTTATGGTCAGAGTCATGAATCCCAATTTGTGTGACAACGCCCCCTTGACTTAATAACGGCATCCAATATTTTACTGGCACACTGTATCGAGAACCATCGAGCATTTGACCTTCTAAATTCACATCGGTTGTCCGATATAAAATTGTATGGAATCCTGGTACTGTTGCAGTTCCTTTGTTATATCTGCCAGTAATGACATCTGTGGTGACTATTTTTTTGCCATCAATGAAACAATACATTTTTTGATCTTTTAAATCAATTTCAATGTAATTATTGGCAATTTTACTATTTTCTTTGGTATCGCCAACCAACGGAGCAGTGATTGCATTCGTTTGTTCTTGGCTATTCAGCGCGTTTACTAGTAGTTCTTGCGTTTTGGCCCCATCAATCGACCAGCCATAACTTCCGTTGTTTTTAAAACGACGTGTCGTACCGTGAACATCTGTAAATAAAACTGGTTGATTAGCAGAACCATATGTTGTTTCTAATTGTGTCACCCAAGTAGTTAGTTTTTCTTTGTTGATTGTGCCATCATCATTCAGCACGTTTTGAATTTGTGTTTTATCAAAGGCTACTTTTTCACCATTAATATCAACTGTAATTGTTTTATTTAACTTGTTATTGAGCGTTGTCAATGTTGCCTTTAACGTTTGATCCTCTTTTGTAATTTCAGGGGCTTTATAAAAATCTTTGGCATTGTATTGATAGTTGCCTTTTCCCGCTTCAACATCCGCAATAATCTGCTGATTTAAGCGCTGTGTGTCCACTACTGTGCCTTGTTCTTCGGGAACAATTTCAAAAGTGCCATTGCCTCGACGAATACTCGCATTTTTGCTTGGTTTCCCCTCTGGAAAACTTAAAGTCGCTAATTTAGCTTCTAGTTCTTTTTTGAATGCCTCGTTTAACGGTAGCTTCACCTTGCTACTGTGTAAATGGTCTTTTAAAAATTTTTGATCCAATTGGTATTTTTTAGGAAGTTGAATTTTTTCTTCTTTTGTCCCCGTTTTAACCACAACTTCTTCGGTTTGATTAACTTGCGCTAATTTTTCTTCCGCTGCATTTACATTTAACCAGCCTACAGAAACTCCATTTACTTTTGTAGTTGGTAAAAAGTGACTTTGAAAATAAACATAGCTGCCCCCAGCAACCAGAGCTAGTCCAACCAAAGAAGTAATAATTACTTTCTTTTTATTATTTTTTCCTGATTTTTGACGACGTGTATTACGCATTTGCATTTCTTCTTTTTTCATTTGTTCATCCTTTATATCAATAATTTTAGGTTTATTTCTTAGAGACTAGGCAACAAACAACTGCGGTGATCTACAATCAAAAAAGGTTCCCTTTCTCTCGCAGATTAATTTTTTCAATTATACACTATTTTTATGTTGTTTTCAGCTTATTTTCCTTGTAAATCCTTTAATCTTAAAGAATTTGTATACTCTGTGACTTTTTTTGCTTCTTGTAAATGATACGTAAACTGGGCCATTTTAGCAAAATCCTGAGCGACGACGTCAAAAAAGGCTTGTGTCTTTATTAAGCTGTTCCAACAAGCTTCTTTACTAGAAAAATCCAGCAACGATGCTAATTGATCCATCGTGTCAGGAGTGACATAATTTCTCAGATACTTAAATTGTTTCCCAACAGAAATTGGCTTCGGTTCCTGCCAAGCCGCTTGCCAAGAAAGCAAGCGCAACAGTTCCTGCTGACAATATTCATAGAGATGTGTGACAGCGTAAAATAGTTCATTCCGACAAAGCCCCTTAACTACATACGTACTAACCCACCAAAATTCATTGCAACAATCGTTAAACTGCTGCTGATTCGGAACTGTTACTGTATAATTTTTATCAGATGCTACAGGTAAAGGCGGCAAACTTTCATCTTTGTCTAACAAGATAATTGCTAAAGAATCGCCTTCATGCCAATTATCTTTTTCTGCGAGAGGACACAACGTTAAATCGATACGTTGGCCATCTTCAAATAACATTAAAAATGTTTCCCGCGTCTTCGGTTCTGTGGGAAATAAGGTCATTTCCTTGGGACGTTGCATAATTAATGGTTGTCCAAATTTTGCTATCCACGTTGCTGTTTCAAAAAACTCAGCACATGGTTCTACAATATAAACAATGTCGAAATCTTGAAAACTATCTTTTGGCGCTTTCACATTCGTGCGAGAACCCACCATTCCCACGGCTCGAATGTGTTCTTCTTGTTTTGCTACATCCATAATAAGTTGAAACATTTCTTCTTCTGTACGCATGCACTCGCTCCCTCTCTTCAAAAGTTTCTATTAAAACATAGATTTTTTTATAAGTCTTTTGTTTTCTATCGCTTTTTCTA
The DNA here is from genome assembly GCF_018919685.1 of Enterococcus sp. S183_ASV_20. Classification (NCBI taxonomy): domain Bacteria; kingdom Bacillati; phylum Bacillota; class Bacilli; order Lactobacillales; family Enterococcaceae; genus Enterococcus; species Enterococcus sp. S183_ASV_20. The sequence goes on along the minus strand of NZ_JAHLRI010000015.1, from coordinate 23,809 downwards.
TGGTACTTCGTATACACTAACATTACAAGGAGGGATGTTTCATGCATTGGTTAAAAATAACAAGTTTATCCATTGTCAGTTTTGGCTTTTGTATTCTTTTGATTTTAGGTCTACTTATTTTTACTGGCAAAAATACGCAACCCACCGATAAACCAGATGCTATTTTAATTTTAGGGGCCCGTGTTTTAGGGACGTCTAAAGAAACCGCACTGCCCAGCCGTGTTTTGCAAGCTCGGTTAGATGTGGCTATCCCCTATATTAAACAACACCCCGAGACACCCGTTATTGTTAGCGGAGGGCAAGGAGCAGATGAGCCGGCTACGGAAGCCGCGGTTATGAAACAATACTTGCTAAATAAGGGTGTTCCAGAAAAACAGATTCTCTTAGAAAATCGTGCCACACGCACCAAAGAAAATATTGTCAATTCACAAAAACTCCTTTCTTTTAAACGGCTAGTGATTGTTACTAGTGACTTTCACATGTACCGCTCGCAACTTTTAGCCAAGCGAGCAGGCATCTCAAATGTTTCAGGCATCACTGCGGCTTCTTCTTTTCCAAAAGATATCAAAAATTTTGGTCGAGAGCTGCTTTCTTTAGGCTATGCCTTACTCTTTGATTGGTAAAAGAGCGTCCTTCGCAAGACCATTTTGCGAAGGACGCTTTTATATTCTGTGGATTTGCTCACTTTTGTTCTCTTCTTCTTGTGTTTAAATTATAAAAATGATAACATATCTTTGTTAGCGCTTACAAATAATATTTATTTTATAGGAGGAGAAAGTTATGGGGCATCAATTGAGCACTCATTTTTTTAACAAGAAAACAGGGATTATTTCAACTTTTTTAAGTTTGATCCTTTTAGTCGGTGGGTTACTGTTTGCACTACCTGCATTTGAAGTACAAGCAGCATCAACTGTTACACCTAAAACAGTCATGTATGTAGAAGTAAACAACCACGATTTTAACAATGTGGGAAAATATACTTTAGCTGGAACCAATCAACCTGCTTTTGATATGGGGATTATTTTTGCAGCCAATATTAATTATGATACGGTCAATAAAAAACCTTACTTATATCTAAATGAACGGGTCCAACAAACTTTAAACGAAGCTGAAACACAAATTCGTCCAGTTCAAGCACGCGGCACTAAAGTCCTATTGTCTATTTTAGGCAACCATGAAGGCGCTGGCTTTGCTAACTTCCCAACTTACGAAAGTGCGGATGCCTTTGCAGCTCAATTAGAACAAGTCGTTAATACGTATCATTTAGATGGTATTGATTTTGATGATGAGTATGCTGAATACGGAAAAAATGGAACGCCTCAACCAAATAATTCTTCGTTCATTTGGTTACTTCAAGCCTTAAGAAGTCGCTTAGGCAATGATAAATTAATTACTTTTTATAATATTGGACCAGCGGCTGCGAACTCTTCTGCTAATCCTCAAATGAGTTCTTTAATTGATTATGCTTGGAACCCTTATTATAGTACCTGGAATCCGCCACAAATTGCGGGGATGCCTGCTTCTCGTTTAGGTGCTTCTGCCGTTGAAGTTGGTGTCAATCAAAATCTAGCTGCGCAATATGCTAAACGTACAAAAGCGGAGCAATATGGTATTTATCTAATGTATAACCTCCCAGGAAAAGATTCATCTGCGTATATCTCGGCGGCGACACAAGAACTTTATGGTCGAAAAACGAACTATTCACCAACTGTTCCAACACCTTAATATTATCTCGTGTCTACAAGCGCCAACATGTAAAGAGTTAAAAGCCAGCTTACTACAAGCTGGCTTTTTGGTATCTTGAGCGAATAGTTTTACACAAAAAAAGACCCGCCCTTTGGGTAAGGACGGGAAAGGAGTTAAAAATGAAAAAGTGTTTTGTGTTGTTAAGGTTGTTTGTTGATATGCTTATATCTTACAAAATAAATGTGAAGATTTTGTGATCATTTCATTCTTATTTTGCTACTTTTATAGGAATTAAATAGATTGCCACGAGACTATCTTTAGTTGCCTCGTGCATCCGTTATTCTGACTGCTCCTTGTGGTGATACTCTGTAAAAACCGACAGTCCCTGTCCCTCCATTTGCAACCATCTGTTTCGATTGGGCTCTAAAAAAGAAGTCATTTCCATTCATACCCAAAAATCCAAGGTTCGTATCATTATTTTCTGCATCAGTCAGTGTCTTTCTAATATATGTCTCTGCTTTTTCTTGTGTATCGATGATTTTTGCCTCTTCATTTTGGTCTTGATTTTCCTCTTCAGAAGAACGATAGTAATACTCTTCCGCAGGATAATTTCCACTATCTTGAGTAATTAACAATCGTGGTTTCGTCTTATCCGATTGGTCGCCGTTAGGATTTTCAACACCAATTTTATATAATAATAACGCAGCACCAGTAGGCCCCCACCTAATACTTAAGCTTGTAATTGGTCGCGACTCATCAGTAGGTGAATCCTTCGTAATCATTCCTCCGGTATTTGTACCACCATCAGGATGAATGATCAAACTCTCTCCTTTACCATTTTTCCATGTTCCAACTAAAGTAGTAAAATCGCCAGCATTAATCGCTGTAGTATCTAAATCAGCTACAGTTAGCTGACTATTGTTTCCATCAGCTGTCGGCTCTTCATTTTTCACTGATTCGTTAGACTCGACACTGCTGCTCGCTTGTTCGTTTGTCTTATCAATTGTTTCACTGGTTTTTTCATTCGTCTCTTCAACTTTAGAGGATGCCTCCGTTGAAGCGGTCACTTTCTTTTCTTTTGGTTCCCGACAAGCAGTTAATGATAAAACCGCTAGCCCGACAAAAAACGCTAACATTCCCTTTTTCACGCCTATTCACCCCGTTCAATGATCTATCTTACTAGACTATTGTACTATTAATTCAACTGTTTAGACAAATATTTATGGAACAGACAAAAATTGAACCTGTCATTGAATGCTTTGTGTCACATGGACCTATCAATCAACTTTCTTTTTTCTATGTATTATATGAAAAAAAGTGAGCCATCAGTCAAAATGACCGATGGCTCACTTTCTAAATCTTAAAACAAACGAACAAATGGGTTATTCAGGTAAATCTACATTATGATGGACTTTTTGAACATCTTCTAAATCTTCTAAAACATCTAACATTTTTTCAAAGTTCGCTAAATCGTCGCCTTCTAATGTTACTTCGTTTTGTGGAACCATTTCTAACTCAGTAACCGTGAATTCTTCAATGCCTTTTTCTTTTAACGCTTCTTGTGCATGGTGGAAATCTTCTGGTTCTGTGTAAACGATAATTTGACCGTCTTCTTCAACAACATCGCGAACATCAATGTCTTTTTCCATTAAGTATTCTAAAATTTCATCCGCATCGTCACCAGCAAAGCCAATGATACCTGTATTATCAAACATGTAGGAAACAGCACCGCTGACACCCATGTTTCCGCCGTTTTTACCAAATGCGGCCCGCACATCTGCTGCTGTTCGGTTCACGTTGTTTGTTAAAGCATCAACAATGACCATTGAACCATTTGGCCCAAATCCTTCATAGCGTAATTCAGAATATTGTTCATCTGCTGAACCTTTTGCTTTTTCAATAGCGCGATCAATAATATGTTTTGGTACATTGTATGTTTTGGCGCGTTCGATTACAAACCGTAATTTTTGGTTTGCATGAGGATCAGGGTCTCCTGACTTCGCTGCTACGTAAATTTCAATCCCGAATTTTGCATAAACACGGCTATTGTTTGCGTCTTTGGCAGCTTTTTTCTCTTTAATATTTGCCCATTTACGGCCCATATTCTCACTTCGCTTTCTCTGATTTGTTGTTAGTATCTTATCCCTTGTTTATTATACTGGGGAAACTGATTTTTGTTAAGTATTTTTTAGGTATCTGGCGAAAATCGTAAGGGAAACCGACCAAAATTTTGTTCTTTTAAAGAAGAATCTCCCATCTGGTATAGTTGATTGGCGCGAATATCTAACGAAAGCATTGCGCGGTTTTCTTTAGATACTTTAGAAATTACCGGCAATTGAATCTGTGCTTTGGTTTCTTTTAGATAAGCTTGTCCCTTTGGCGTAAATCCTAGCACATGGAGATAACTGTTTTGCCAAACAGTTTCAACTTCTTCTTTGGTCATATTTAACAATATATAAGTTGCTAATCGTTGCAACCTTGTCCAAGTATAACGCTTCGTTTTCATACGTTCCATTAATTCGTGAAAAGAACCTGCTGCTTGGATTTGATCTTTTAGTCGATATTCAAGTCCTTCCGTCATTTGGTAAATGGCTTGTAACTCTTCTAACGAGGATTGAACAATTTTATACTTTAGGAAGGGCCAATAATTTTCCCATGAAATCATTGTCTGTGTTTGTAAATGTTGTGCGGTTATAGAAGGCACCGTTGGCAGCACTTGCGTTATTTCTTGTTGAAAAACACTTTGCCTAATCGCCGTGGCGCTAGCAACTTTCCCAGAAATCGTTGCATCATGAAAGCCCGCTTGTTTTCTAGCAATTGGGTAGAGCGTCATCGGGGTTGGATACGTGGCATTTTCCTTTGCATAACTCATCCCCAAAATATGATTAGGCGAAGAAAAATCAAACCTGCTTTCAGGATATACTTGACGAAAAACAGCAGTCATTTTTTGTGGATAACTCAATTGTTTGTCTGTCAATGCGTGGAACGTTTGATCAATTAAGGATTGATTTTCTTGGACAAACTGGCCGAAAGCCGCATAATCAATTGCGCTTGTACTATCTGTTCCAAAACATAAGCTCTCACATTGCAACGCCTGCAATAACTTTATACCGCCTTTGGCAAAGTAATCCGCAGACTGTACCGACCAAGCTGTCGGCAATTCAATGACTAAATCCACACCATTTTGCAAAGCTTCTTCTGCTCTGGCCCACTTATCTAGTAAAGCTGGTTCTCCTCTTTGTAAAAAATTTCCACTCATTATAGCAATCACTACTTCAGCTTCGCTTTGTTGGCGAGCTTGTTGGGCATGATAGCGATGTCCATTATGAAAGGGATTATATTCCACGATAATGCCACAGGCTTTCATTCTAGCCACCTCCGTTATAAAAAAATGGACTTATCAGCAAAGAGACAAACGTTTTTAAGCGCTGTCCCAAGCTCATAAGCCAAATCTTATTAATCTCTTTGACAAACAAAGAACCAGCGTTCACTTGTTTCAGTTGGTGCTTCATCTGTAAAATCTGCATAAACTTTGACGTTCATGAAACCAGCACTTTCTAACATTCGTAAATAGTTATCTAACGAATAGGTTCGTTCTTGATGCAATTCATCATACCGAACAAAGTGCTCATCTGTTTCCTGTTCTTTCACAAAAAATGTTAAGAAATGTTCGATGCTGTGTTCTTTTTCACCAGCGTAACTATCCCATAGAAAAGCAAATTCTTCTGTTTGATAATGATAGCTATATTCTGGAAAAACTGAATCAATTTTGTAAGTAGAATGAACATCAAAAATGAATGTTCCTTCCTCTTCTAACGCTTGATAAACTTCATCGAACACTTGTTGTACTTCTTGGCGATTAGCCATATAGCACAGTGAATCAGAAAAACAAGTGATGGCTTGGTATTGTCCCACTTCAGATAAATCTAGCATATTTCCCTGAACAAATTGAACTGGTACTTCTTCTTCAAAGGCTCGTTCACTAGCAATCATCAACATTTCTTCTGATAAGTCTAAGGCCGTCACATCGTAACCACTTTTCGCAAAATCAACTGCTAAAGCGCCTGTGCCACAAGCCATTTCAAGAATTTGTTGGGTTCCCTGTGGGAGATGACGATTGGAAAAATCCAACCATTTTTGGTATAGGCTTTCGTCCATCACTTCGTCATAGACGAAAGCAAACGTTTCATAGGCCATTTTAGTCGACCCAAGCGCTTAGATCAACCATTGGGGCATCTGACCATAATTTTTCTAAGTTGTAAAAGGCACGTTCTGAAGATTGGAATACGTGGACAATAACATCGCCTAAATCGATTAAAATCCATTTTCCGCCTTCTTTACCTTCCACACGCTTGACTTCTACTTGATTTTTGGCTTCTTGTTCGTTAATTTCATCAACAATCGCATTGATTTGACGTTCACTATTGGCTTGGCAAATTAAAAAATAATCTGCTAATAATGAAATCTCTCTTACGTCTAATGCGACAATTTCTTCTGCTCGTTTTGAATCTGCTGCTTTGACAGCAATTTCTAAAATTTTCTGGCTATCTATGATAGTTCCCTCCTAGTAATTCTTTCTTCTTTTATTTTTGATTAACGACCCATTGATTGTAGGTCTCTAACGTTTTTGGATAAATTTTATGTTCTTGTTCAATCAAATGTGACAAGGTATGTTTCGTTTCATAAGCAACCGCTGCATCTAAGTCAACAAGGGCAATTTCACGGGCTTCTTTCACACCTGGAAAATCACGTCCTGGTTCAATGTAATCTGCGACATAAATAATTTTATCTAGCAAGCTCATCTTAGCAGCCCCAGTTGTATGCACACGAATTGCCTGCAAGATTTCTTCGTCATCAATGGCTAATTCCCGTTGAACAATATCCGCCCCAACTAAGCCATGCCAAATTTCATTGCCATAGTTTAATAAAGCCAAATCAAAACCATCTCGGCGAATAATCAACTCGAATTCATCGTTTGGACGTTCTTTGGCGTAATCATGCGTCAAAGCAGCAATACTGGCTTTGGCTTCATCGGCACCATATTTCGCTGCCAAGGCCACAGCTGTTTCCTCGACTCCTAACACATGGCGAAAGCGACGTTCACTCATTTGCATTTGAACTTTTTGCATTAATAATTCACGTTGTGCAGCATCATAATTTGTTATCCAGCTCATCTTGATACAGTCCCTTCTCTTGAATATAGTTTATCACATTCTCTGGAAGAAGATAGCGTGTTGAGCAACCACTTTTGACTTTTTGTCTAATCAAAGTGGAACTAATCGCCATCTGCGGAACATCGACCCAAATAATTGGATAGGTAGATTCCGTTGGATAATTAGGACGCCGAATGCCGACAAATTGAACTAAATGGAGTAATTCATCAATCCGATGCCATTTGGGCAAGTATTCCACCATATCTCCACCAATTATAAAATAATAATCAGTATCTGGATTGGCTTCTTTTAAAGCTTTCATCGTATCATACGTGTAACTTTTGCCTTTGCGAATTAACTCAATTGGCTCAATATCTAAGCAGGGATTATCAGCCACTGCTAGTTCTAACATCGCTAACCGATGTTCACTGCTAATTGTTTTCTTTTCGTCTACATGTGGTGGTAAGTACGTAGGCATTAAGTAAACTTTGTCCAAACCTAGTTGATTTTGAACTTGATCGGCCATGACAAGATGTGCTAAATGAACGGGATTAAAATTACCACCTAACAAGCCGACTTGCTTTCTTGTTTGAAAACGTAACGGTTCCTCTTGCAAGAGAACGTCCGCTCCTTGACGCGCTTGTCTTTTTTCTCCCATTGTTCATCCCTCCAATATTAAATCTCTTTGACTGCTGCTGAAATTTTTTGATATTTTTCTTTACTTGATGGCTTGAATAAGACCAACACGCGACCAATAATTTGTACCACATCGCAATGAATGGCTGCTGTTAGTTCTTCTGCAACCTCTTCTGCTACTTCATCTGTATTTTGTAATAACGTGATTTTAATCAATTCACGTTTTTCCAACGCTTCATCAATTTGTGTAATCATTGCGTCATTCAAACCACCTTTGCCTACTTGAAAAATAGGTTGTAAATGATGTGCCTGACTACGTAAATAACGTTTTTGTTTTCCTCTAAGTTTCAAATTGTTTGCCTTCTCTCTAAAATTTAAATTAATGCTTTTCTACGTAAAACATCGACACCTTTAGGCGCCCAACCAGCGACTACACCAGGTTCTGTGACAGTAATCCAACCTAGACCAGCAAACACAATATCCGTTTTTTCTTTCACGGAAAATTCAAAGCGCACTAATTCAGGAAACTCAGCGACTTCATCGGCACGTGGGGGCTGCAATAAGCCACCAACATGTTTTTCATAAAAAGCATCGGCGGTTGCTGTTTTTGTTCGGTGTAAATTTAAGTCATTGGAAACGTAGGCAATGAAGGAACTTTTAGCACCTTGGACATAATCAAAGCGAGCCAAGCCACCTAAAAACAAGGTTTGTTCAGCATTTAATTGGTAAACTTTCGGTTTGATTTCTTTTTGCGGTGCAATAATTTTCAAGTCTTTTTTACCTAGGTAATGTGCCATTTGATGACGGTGAATAATTCCGGGCGTATCGATTAAGAAGTGGCCATCGTCTAATGGAATTTCAATTTTATCTAGCGTTGTTCCAGGAAATTGTGATGTCGTAATCACATCTTGAACACCCACTGTTTGTTGAATGATTTGATTGATTAATGTTGATTTTCCAACATTGGTCACACCTACGACATAAACGTCTCGGCCTTCACGATATTTTTCGATCGTATCTAATAACTCTTGCATTTCTTGTGGTTTCTTGCCACTTGTTAGTAAAACATCAACAGGGCGTAATCCTGCTTCATGGGCCCGTTCTCTCATCCATTGAACCATTTTAGGTTTTTTTAATGATTTAGGCAAAATATCCACTTTATTGCCAACTAACAACACAGGATTATCTCCGATAAAACGATGCAGTCCTGGAATAAGAGAGCCATTAAAGTCAAAAATATCCACTACGTTCACAATCAGTGCATCTTCTGTTCCTAAACCATTCAATAAACGTAAAAAGTCATCGTCTGTTAATTGGACATCTTGAATGTCATTATAATGTCTTAAGCGAAAACAACGTTGGCAATAAACTTCCCCTGTTTCCATTCCTTTTTCGAAAGCTGTTTTTGGTGTATAGCCTAATTCATGAGGATTTTCCGTTTGGATAATCGCACCACAGCCAATACAATGAATTGCCTCTGTCATTCTAATCCGCCTCTCCATGTCATTTCTGGATGTTTTTTTGATAAGTATTTCATAATTTTCCGTTCAAAGAACCGATTGATTCTAGTATTCCAGCCATCTGTATCGACAATCGGTTGAACTAAAACATTGCGTATACCCGCTGCGTTAGCTCCCCGAATATCTGTCATAATCTGATCGCCGACCATTAACATTTCAGAAGGCTTCAAGCCTAATTTTTTTTCTGCTAATTTGAAGCCACGTGCGGTTGGTTTCAAGGCACGTGCTACATAATCTAAGTCAAACTTTTCAACAACGCGTTTAATCCGGCTGTCTTTGTTGTTTGAAACAACGAGGACAGTAATTCCTGCATTTTTCATTTCTAATAACCAAGTTTTTAATTCTTCTGTTCCATCGGGATTATTCCAAGCAATTAACGTATTATCTAAGTCAGTTAGTACTGCCTTAATCCCCAGTTTTTTTAATTGTGCGGGGGTAATTTTATAAATCGCATCAATCATCCATGTCGGTTTATATTTTGAAAACATCGTGACTCCTCTCACTGACACTATGTAGTTTCTTCGATTTTAAGAGACTGAAACATAACTAAACAATTATGCTTCAGTCTCTACCTATTGTATTATACTGCATTTTACTGAAAATTTCTATAAAGGACGGTCGTTCCTTGTAAAAGAACAAGTAAAATAAAAGAAAAAATAAAAAAAGCCACCCATCAACCCCTGAAAAGTTCGTTGATGAGTAGTAACTTCTAATATTTGCGAAAACGTTGGTATCTTTTTTCTAGTAACGTTTCCGTATCTAATTTAGCTAATTCAGTTAATTTTGAAATGAACGCTTTTTGTAACATCCGATTAATTTTTGTTTGTTTCAGAGGCTGACCGTTCATAACTTCTGGAATTACTTTATCTACAATAGCTAATTCCTTCAGCTCTGTCGCTGTGATTTTCATCAATTCTGCTGCTTCTTTCGCACGACTGCCATCTTTCCACAAAATAGAGGCGAAACCTTCTGGCGAAAGAACCGCATAAATCGTGTGTTCCAACATCCAAACTTCATCTGCGACTGCTAAAGCTAAAGCACCGCCACTGCCACCCTCACCAATGATGACTGAAATGATTGGCACTTTCAAATCAGACATCTCTAACAGGTTTTGCGCAATGGCTTCCCCTTCTCCCCGCTCTTCGGCACCAATCCCACAATAGGCACCAGCAGTGTTCACAAAGGTAATGACTGGGCGATTAAATTTTTCCGCTTGTTTCATTAAACGTAACGCTTTGCGATACCCTTCAGGATTAGGTGAACCAAAATTACGTTCAATATTTTCTGGTAGATTTCGGCCTTTTTGGATACCTACCACTGTAACTGGTTTACCTTGCAAAGTAGCAACACCACCGACTACAGCTAAATCATCGGCAAAGTAACGATCCCCATGAAATTCTAAAAAGTCCTCAAAAATTGCTTCTATATATTCTAAAGTTGTCAAACGATCTTGGGCTCTTGCCAAGGTAACAACATCATTGGCTGTTTTCTTTTCCATGTTAGCGCCACCCTTCCAAAGAATGTAAACGTAACAAGTCGCTCAATCGTTGACGCAAAAGATTTCTTGGCACAATCTGATCTACAAAACCATGTTCTAAAAGAAACTCGGCCTTTTGAAAATCATCTGGCAACTCTTGACGAATCGTTTGTTCAATTACACGGCGGCCAGCAAAACCGATTAAACTCTGAGGCTCTGCCAAAATAATATCGCCATCCATCGCAAAACTTGCGGTAACACCGCCAGTCGTTGGATCAGTCAATACCGTAAGATACAGCAAGCCTGCTTTGTTATGCCGTTGCAAAGCGGCCGAAATTTTCGCCATTTGCATCAATGAAAAAATTCCTTCTTGCATACGGGCACCACCAGATGCAGTGAAAATCACCACTGGTAAATGCTTTTCTGTCGCCCGCTCAAACAAGCGTGTGATTTTTTCACCAACAATCGTTCCCATACTGCCCATGATAAAATTAGCATCCATGATTCCAATTGCAACAGCTTGTCCTTCAATTGTTGCTTCTCCCGTTAAGACAGCTTCATCTAGTCCAGTTTTTTCTTGCATTTTTTCAATTTTTTCAAGATAACCAGGAAAATTTAGTGGATCTTTTGTCACTAATTCACTGTCCCAATTGTGGAAACTTTTTTCATCAACGGTTATCGCTAATCGTTCCCATGCACCAATCCGAAAACTATAGCCACAATGCGGACAGATTTTTTCTGCACCCATTTCTTTTGTATACAGTGTTCGCTTACAAGAAGGGCATTTTGCCCACATATTATCTGGAACAGAAGGCTTCTTTGATGCATCATTTGCATCAGCACGATTTGGATTAATGCGAATGTAATTTTTCTTTTTAAATAATGCCATTTGCTTACTCCTCGTATTTTAGCGGCAAGAGCTCAGCTCCTTTCAAAAGATCACTGATCTTTCCAAGCAAGAGAGCTCTTGCGGCGTTCTTTCTTTAATGATTGCTTTCTGGCTCCCAATTTGGTAGAAATGTTTCTTGTAAAAAGCTTGTGTCATAGTCACCTGTCAAAACATTGTCATGTGTAATTAAATCCAATTGGAATTCGGCATTCGTAATAATACCTTCTGTTACAATTTCATTTAAAGCCCTTTGCATTTTCATCAAGGCATCAAAACGATTTTCACCATGTACGATGACTTTCGCAATCATTGAATCATAATAAGGCGGAATTGAATACCCTGAATACATAGCGCTGTCTACACGCAAGCCCATTCCACCACTAGGCAACAAGAGATTTTGAATTTTACCTGGTGAAGGAGCAAAATTAAAGGCAGGATTTTCAGCGTTAATTCGGCACTCAATCGCATGCCCAGTCATGATAACATCCTCTTGGGTATAGCCTAAAGGTTCACCTGAAGCAATTTCTAATTGTGCTTTGACTAAATCAATCCCTGTTACCATTTCCGTAACTGGATGTTCGACTTGGATGCGGGTATTCATTTCCATGAAATAAAAGTCGCCAGCTGGATCCATCAAAAATTCAATGGTTCCGGCATTTTCATAATGTACAGCTTGTGCCGCTCGAACGGCCGTTTCGCCTAACATCTGACGCTTTTCTTCAGAAATAGCAATCGATGGTGATTCTTCTAACACTTTTTGATTATTTCTTTGTAGTGAGCAATCACGTTCTCCTAAGTGAATCACATGCCCATATTGATCACCTAAAATTTGCACTTCGATATGACGTGCTGGATAAATAATTTTTTCTAAATACATATCATCATTACCAAATGCGGCTTTGGCTTCTTGCTGCGCTGAAGTAAAGTGTTTCGGTAACTCTTCTTTTGAAAGAACTTTTCGGATTCCTTTTCCGCCACCACCAGCAGCTGCCTTTAACATCACTGGGTAACCAATTTCTTCAGCAATCGTCAACGCTTCTTCGACAGAATCAATGACGCCATCACTCCCAGGAATAACAGGTACTTTGGCTTTTTGCATCAGTTGACGTGCGTTTATTTTATTGCCCATTGCATCAATCGTTTCTGCTTTAGGACCGATAAAAGTAATGTTGCATTCTTCGCACATTGAAGCAAATTGACTATTTTCAGATAAGAAACCAAACCCTGGATGAATCGCTTCAGCATTGGTAACAATTGCTGCACTTAAAACAGCTTGAACATTTAAATAAGAATCAGTTGCTTTCGCCGGTCCAATACAAATGGCTTCATCTGCTAACTGTGTGTGTAACGCTTCTTGATCCGCTTCAGAGTAAACAGCAACTGTTTGAACGCCTAATTCGCGACAGGCACGAATAATACGAACAGCGATTTCTCCGCGGTTTGCGATTAATACTTTCGAAAACATTTTTCACCTATCCAATCATAAAGGTTAATTCAGCCTCGGCAACTTTTTTTCCATTAACTTTTGCCACACCTTTACCCATTCCAGCAGAAGCGCGGACTTTTAAAAGTTCAACCTCTAAAATTAATGTGTCGCCTGGTGTTACCTTTTGTCTAAATTTTGCTTTATCTAATCCACCAAAGTATGCCGTTTTCCCTTTGAATTCAGGCATTGAAAGTAATGCCACGGCGCCTGCTTGAGCCAACGATTCAATAATTAAAACTCCTGGCAAAACAGGATTCCCAGGAAAATGACCTTGAAAAACTTGCTCATTAACCGTTACATTCTTTTTCGCTACAACGCGTTCCCCAGGAATGACTTCTTCAACACTATCTAATAATAAAAAGGGATAGCGATGTGGTAAAATTTCTTGAATTTCTGTAATTGTTAATTTCATGTTTTATTCTCCTTTAGCAACTCGGAATAGCGGCTGACCAAATTCAACCACATCTTCATTGTTGACTAACACTTCCGTAATCACACCGTCAACTGTCGCCGTAATTTCATTCATTAATTTCATCGCTTCAACGATACACACAACGTCACCCGTTTTAACAGTGTCTCCTACTTTGACAAAGTTCTCTTTATCTGGTGCTGGTTGTAAATAAACGATTCCTACAATGGGTGACGTAATTTCTTCTGTCTTTTCATTGGCTGTCGGTGTATTGGTTGGCGTTTCTTCAGCTACAGAAACTGTTTCAACAGGCACTGACACACCACTAGCGGCTACTGGTGTTTCTTGTGGTTGCGCCACTGGTTCTACGGCACTTCGTCCAGAAACTGTATTTTTATTCATATATAATTCAAACGAGCCTTCTCGTAAATCAAATTCGGTTAAAGTTGATTGATCAAATTGTGTTAATAATGCTTTTACTTCTTCTAACTGCATGTTAATCCTCCCAGCGTTTTAAGCAAATAACTGCATTGTGGCCACCAAAGCCTAGCGAGTTACTTAAAGCATAATCAAATTTATGCTCTTTGCTTTCGTTTAAAACAACGTTCACCGTAATTGCTTCATCTTGATTTTCCACATTAATGGTTGGCGGAATAAATTGATGTTGTAAAGCATTTAGGGTAGCAATTCCTTCAATTCCACCAGCGGCACCTAAGAGATGTCCCGTCATACTCTTCGTACTACTTACATACGCCGTTTTTGCGGCATCACCTAAAGCCAATTCAATTGCTTTAGATTCTGCACTGTCATTGGCTTGTGTGCTTGTTCCATGGGCGTTAATATAGCCAATTTTTTCTGGAGAAATCCCAGCTTCTTCCATTGCTAGTACCATGGCTTTCGCTGCGCCGCTCCCATCTGGTGTTGGTGATGTCATATGATAGGCATCGCAATTAGCACCATAGCCAACCACTTCACCTAAAATAGTTGCGCCTCGTTCTAGAGCATGATCTAATGATTCTAAAATAAAGACACCCGCACCTTCTCCCATCACAAATCCACTACGTTCTTTATCAAAGGGAATTGAGGCTTTTTCTGGGTCAGTCGCCTTTGTTAAAGCGGTCAAGGAAGCAAATCCTGAAATACCGATTTCTGTAATAGGCGCTTCTGCTCCACCAGCAATAATGACATCGGAGTAGCCATGTTTGATATTGCGGAACGCTTCCCCAATTGAATGAGTTGCACTAGCACAAGCTGTCACTGTTGAAGTACAAATTCCTTTGGCACCAACACGTAAAGCAATATTTCCCGCCACCATGTTTCCAATCGCCATTGGAATAAATAACGGTGCCACACGTTCAGGTCCTTTGTCGTGCATCCGAATTACTTGATTTTGAATTGTTTCCAAACCACCAATCCCGGAACCCACCATGACGCCAAACCGATCCACATCTAGTTGACTGGTATCCAAGCCACTCATAGCCATTGCTTCTAAGGCCGCATAAATGCCAAATAACGAAAACTTATCCATGCGTTTTCCATCTTTTTTAACAAAACATTTTTCCATTGGAAAGTCTTTCACTTCAGCTGCTAAGGTGACACCTGTTTCACTAACATCAAATTTACTAATCGGTCCGATACCATTTTTCCCTGTTTTCAAACTTTCTAAAAAAGTCTCAGGTTCATTGCCAATCGGCGAGGTGACACCGTAACCGGTAATAACTACTCGATTCATCCTTTTGACTCCTTTCGTTTATCCGTGCATGACTAAGCCGCCATCAACATTCACGACTTGCCCAGTAATATAGGGACTTTTAGCTAAGAATATCGCTGTAGCTGCGACATCTTCGACTTGCCCAAACGTTTGTAAGGGAATTTGTGCATTCATTTGTGTTTTAACTTTTTCTGATAAAACATCCGTCATTTCTGTTTGGATAAACCCTGGTGCAATCGCATTGCAGGTAATACCGCGCGGCGCAACTTCTCGTGCCACTGATTTAGTAAAACCAACGACACCGGCTTTACTCGCAGCGTAGTTTGCTTGACCAACATTTCCCATTAAACCGGAAACGCTAGCCATATTAATAATCCGACCACTTCGTTGTTTCATCATACGTTTAACCGCTTGTTGGGTCATGTTAAAAGTTCCTACCAAGTTAATATCTAAACAGGCATTAAAATCCTCTTTTGTCATTCGTAATAATAATTTATCATTCGTAATCCCAGCGTTATTCACCAGAATATCAATCGAGCCTAATTGGTCAACGGTTGCTTGAATCATCTCACCTGCTGCATCAAAATCGGAAATATCTCCAGAAAGGCCAATACATTTTACCCCAAAGGCTTCAATTTCTTGTCGTTGTTCTGGCGTAATCTCACTCCGACCGTTTAAAACAATATTGGCGCCCTCTTTCGCAAAAGCCAACGCAACTGCTTTGCCAATCCCACGAGTGCTTCCAGTAATAAATACGTTTTTCCCTGTTAATTCCATTTTTTACCTCCCAGTAAGTGCTGTTAACGTTTCTGTTAATGTTGCAACATCTTCCACACGGTGCATTTCAATTGTTTTGTCAATTTTTTTAACAAAACCAGTTAATGTTTTCCCTGGACCAACTTCAATCATCGTTCCCACGTTCATAGCCTTCATCGTTTCGATACTGTCTTCAAAACGTACCGCAGACATGACTTGCTTTTCCAATAACGCTTGAATTGCCTCTTGGGGCATAATTTCGGCAGTCGTATTACTAATGACAGGAATTTGCATCGTTTGAAAGTTCAATTTTGCTAAATCCTGAGCCAATTTTTTTGATGCTGGTTGTAACAGCGCCGTATGGAAAGGACCACTCACATTTAACGGAATCATTCGCTTCACACCAGCTTCTTTGAGAAGTGTCATCGCTTGATCAACAGCAGCAACCTCACCACCAATCACGATTTGTTGTGGTGTATTATAATTTGCTGGAGCCACAATTCCGAAAGCACTGGCTTCTTGACAGGCTTTTTCAATTACTTCACGCTCAGCATTCATGACAGCAACCATTTTGCCAGTTCCTTGTGGTGCTGCTTCTGTCATGTACTGACCGCGCTTTTGGACCAAGGCCACTGCTTCTGAAAAACGCAAAGCCCCGCTGGCAACCAAAGCGCTATATTCCCCTAAGCTTAAACCCGCTACGACATCAGGCGTTAGTCCTTTTTGTTGCAAAAGACGGTAAAATGCGACACTGACTGTTAAAATAGCAGGTTGCGTATATTCTGTTTCATTTAAACGTTCATTTTCAGTAAAACAAAGTTCTGCCATCTCATAACCTAAGATATGACTTGCTTCATCGAAAGTTTCCCGAACAATCGCTTCTTGGTGATATAATTCTTCACCCATCCCTTGATACTGGGCTCCTTGTCCACTAAATAAAATCGCTGTTTTCATACGACACCTCATTTTTTGTTAAAATTATTCACTTAGCCCCAACGCTGATTCATCTTATGTACAATCGCTTTGCATTCAGACATGAGTGAATCAATGATTTCTTGGGCTGTTTCTTCTTTTTTTATTAACCCGGCAATTTGTCCCGCCATGACGGAACCGTAATCCATATCCCCGTCAACGACAGCTTTGCGCAAAGCGCCTTGACCAATCTTTTCAAACATTTCTAAATCAGGTACTTCTTTTTGAAGTTCTTGCTTTTCTAATTGATTATATTGAGCAGTTAATTTATTTTTTAAAGTACGCACTGGATGGCCAAAATGTTGGCAGGTAATTACTGCATCTAAATCACGTGCCTTTAAAACTTTCTGTTTATAATCTGGATGAACGTTGCATTCTTTGGCAATTAAAAAACGTGTGCCTAACTGGACTGCTTCAGCACCTAACATAAAGGCAGCAGCCATACCACGACCATCACCAATCCCACCTGCTGCAATCACAGGAATTGACACAGCGTCAACGATTTGCGGTAAGCCACTCATAGTGGTTAACTTGCCAATATGTCCACCAGCTTCCATCCCTTCAAAAATGACAGCATCGGCTCCAATTTTTTCCATTCTTTTTGCTAAAGCAACTGAAGGAACTACTGGGATTACTTTAATGTTATGTTCTTTAAAACGAGCCATGTATTTGGCTGGATTGCCTGCACCTGTCGTTACGACAGGAACCTGTTCTTCACAAACCAAATCGACAATTTCATCGGCAAAAGGTGAAAGTAACATGATATTGACACCAAAGGGTTGCTCCGTTAATTCTTTAACTTTTTTAATTTCTTTTTTTACGACTTCTTTTGGAGCATTGCCGCCAGCAATAATCCCTAATCCACCAGCGTTTGACACGGCACTTGCTAATGAAGCATCGGCTACCCAAGCCATACCGCCTTGAAAAATGGGATAATTGATTCCAAGCAACTCACATAACTGTTGATTCATTGATTTTATACGTCCTTTAGTTCTAAGATAAGTACACTTCATTCAAGTAAAAAAGGATTTTTCCGGCTTATTTACTTGTTTTTTTAGGGACTGGGTCATTTAGCAATTAAATGTCCCAGCCCCCTATTTTCATGTATTAGTTTGCTTGTTGTTTTTCTACATATGTTACTAAATCTTGAACGGTTTGGATGCCATCTTCTGTTTCGATTTTCACATCAAATTCATCTTCGATTTCGTTAATGATTTGGAATAAATCTAAGCTATCCGCATCTAATTCTTCTTGAATGTTTGTAGTTAATTGTACCTCTTCAGCATCTTTTCCTAATTCTTCTACGATAATTGCTTGAATTTTTTCAAATACCATGTGTATATTCCTCCAAAATAGTCATTTTCTTCATTTATATGTGAACAGTTTTTTACAGCGTTAGGAGCAGTGAGCCCCATGTTAAGCCGCCGCCAAATCCTGTTAGCACCACGCGTTGTTGGGAACCTAAAATTAAGGTCCCATTTTCAACTGCATCATCCAACAAAATAGGAATGCTAGCAGCTGAGGTATTGCCATATTTATCCATATTCGTTAAAAACTTCTCGCGGGAAATCTTCGTCTTACGTGCAATTTTATCGATAATGCGCACATTTGCTTGATGTAGTAGAAGATAATCCACGGTTTCGTCCGTCACGAGGGATAAAATATTTTGTGAAACATCTTTAATCGCAAAATCAAAAATACTACGTCCTTCCATCTGTAGCGTCTTACTAGCCTGCTCATGCCCCTGATAAAAAGGACTTTCGTTGATCGTGTAGCCTGACGTTAAAGCCGCCCACCGTTGTCCATCTGCTTGTAATTTTTCATTTAGAAAATGCGGTGTCTCAGCCGCTTCAATCAAGACGCCGGCAGCCCCATCACCGAAAAGCACCGCTGTGGAGCGATCGGTCCAATCCAACATTTTGGAAAATGTTTCGCCACCAATTACTAGACCTGTTTGATAACGACCACTTAAGACTAGTTTTTCTGCCATGCTTAAGGCATAGACAAAACCAGAACACGCTGCACTGATGTCAAAAGCAAAAGCCTCAGTGGCGCCAATTGCGCCTTGCACTTGGCAAGAAACAGAAGGCATATTGAAATCTGGTGTCACTGTTGCAACTAAAATAAAGTCAATCTCACTTGCTTGCTTTCCAGATTTTTCCAATAACTGTTTTGCGACTTGATGACATAAATCAGACGTATTTTCTTGCGTAACGATGCGACGTTCACTAATGCCTGTTCGCGAATGTATCCATTCATCAGAGGTATCCATCATTTCACTCAGTTGGTGATTCGTGACACAATTCTCTGGAACATAACGGCTTGTACAACTAATTCGTGCATAATTCTTCATGGGGATCCTCACTTTTTATTTGTATTCTTGCAAGAAATCATGAAGATTTTTTAGTGCTCTTAACAGCGCTTGTTCTTCTTCTTGCTCCATGCCTTTCAAAATGTTTTTAACCATTTCACGATGAAAATGCTGATGGACTCTAAAAAGTAATTTTCCTTTTTTAGTTAAGCCAAGCTTTACTACACGTCGATCATCTTCACTACGCAAACGTTCAACATAGCCTTTTTTAACTAAGTTGTTAATCGCTACAGTAAGTGTTCCGACGGTAATTGACAGTTCCTTGGCTACTTCTGAAGACGTTTTTTTCTTGTACATACCAATTGCTTCGATTGTGTGCATCTCCGTAATGGATAAATCATTAAATTGTGATTTTTTCAATTCAGATTCTTCAATCGTTAAGATGTCATTAAAGACACTGACTAAGTAATCGTTGACTGTTTCTAAATTAGGTTCCATTCTGTGCACCATCCATATACTTTGATTATCAAAACATTTGATGTTCAAACTATATCGTAAATAAGCAAAGAATGCAAGAGAATTTTCTATATTTTTAATGAAATATTCTTCAAATATTTCAAAAAAGGCGCATTTTCAAGGGACGAGGCTTTTAAAAAAAGGATCAATTACTTTGATACCCAAACCATTTTCACAGAAAAAGGAAAGAAGTGCAACTAAAAAGCATCACTGGCACTCCCCTGATTGAGAAGTGCCAGTGATTTTTGTTATATAATTCTTAAACTCCCACTAAGCTATTGCTACAACTTGACTGGATAATACGAGAAGAGAGTGAACCAGAAGCTTTGGTGCTTCTACTCCACTCCCTTATTAAAATGTAGGACGATTAATTATTGAATTAAGTCGTAAATTTCCATTGCTACAATATCGATGTTATCGAATTGATAGCTTTGGTGCGTATCAGATTCTGTTAATTCAAATGTTTCTGTTGATTTATCAAAACTTACAATACATTTCTCTACGCCTTCACGTTCAAAGCGGCGTACTTGTACTTCATTATCTGCTGCTTCGATCATTGCTTCCAGTCTCTTAATAATCGCCACAAGTTGTGAATGTTTCATCAGTGGGCCTCCTTTTGCAAACTAGTTCTGTACCATTGTAACAAAACATTGCCTAACTTGCATGATTTTTCGTCATTTTTTTTGATTTTTTTGTTGTTCTTTAATTTTTATTCGTTGGTTGCTTGCCATCTGTCCACCAAAGCTTAATTAAGGCCTGTGTGCCATCATTTTCAAACCCTTTATCTGCAAGGCTTTCATATAATTCTGTCGCTTTTTGCGTCGCTGGCAATGGAAGGTCAAGTTTTTTTGCTTCATCTAACGCAATCTTTAAATCTTTGATAAAATGTTTAACAAAAAAGCCTGGCGTATAATCTTCTTTTAAAATACGCGGTCCATAATTACTTAATGACCAGTTCGCAGCACTACCACCACCGACTGTTTCCAGAACTTTTTCTAAAGTTAATCCTGTCGCATTTGCATAAACGAGCATTTCAGTCAAACCGGTCATTGTGCCTGCAATCATTAACTGATTCGCCATCTTAGTATGTTGCCCTTTTCCAGCTGAGCCGTGTAGCATAAACGTTTTACCAAATGTTTTGAAAATTGGTAAGACGGTATCATAACTTTCTTGATCGCCACCAACCATAATTGTTAAAGTACCATTTTTAGCACCTAAGTCACCACCAGAAACTGGCGCATCCAACGCATGAGCACCCACTTCTGCTGCTTTTTTGGCAATCTTTTCAGCCAAGGTCGGCGTACTTGTGGTTAAATCTACTACTATTTTACCTGTAAGATCTGCTTGAAAAATCCCTGTTTCATTAAAATACACGCCTTCAACATCTGAAGGAAAGCCAACCATTGTAAAAATGATATCACTCGCTTCCGCAATTGCTTTTGGCGTATCATACCAAACTGCTCCTTCAGCAACTAAATCATCTGTTTTACTTTTTGTTCGATTGTAAACATTGACAGATAAATTGTTTTTCATCATGTTACGAATAATTGATTTTCCCATGACACCTGTTCCAATAAAGCCGATTTTAGACATAGTAGCTTCCTCCGTTCTTAAAATAAAAAACTTTCCTCCTTCAGTATAAACGAAGGAGGAAAGTTTTGCAGTTTATTTTCTTAAAGATGTAAATTTTACTTTAATTTTTTTAATTGAGTCCGCATTTTCTTTTTCCATTTGAAGTTGATCAAAGTAAATCAATGTGTCTTGATAAAATTCAATCATTTTGTTGCCAAAGTTAGTAGAAGAAATTTCAAATAATTTTTCATCTAAAATAGTTTGGTCCATTTTAATATTTGCTTGTATATAGTCAATCAATGTTGGGGCAAAATCACTGTCTGTCTTAAAAGTTTTGCCTAAGCTTTCATGATCAAATAAATTATTTAAATAGGCGTTCCCTTCTGCAACACATTGAACGCCAGCAGCCATCGCTTCTGTATAAGTTAAGCCTTGTGTTTCCGACGTTGAGGCGCTGACAAAATAGTCAGCAGCTTTATAATAAATGGCGACTTCTTCATTTGGCACTTCACCCGTAAATTGAACGTATTCACTGACTTCTAGTTCTTCTGCTAATTCTTTTAAATCCTCTAGATAGGGACCATTTCCAACTATTACTAAACGAGTTTGTGGTAATTTTTCAATAATTTGTGGTAATCCTTGAATAATTGCTTGAATATTTTTTTCATAAGAAATTCGACTTAACGATAACAACATAATCTGTTGCTCTTCAATACCTAGTTGTTGACGCATTCCAGCGATCATTTCTTCAGTAATATCGGGACGTAAAAACTTATCAATTTCGATCCCTGTTGGAATAATTCTCATTGGTGCGGTCACTCCATAATCCCGTAATTTTTCAATTACACGTTCACTGGGACAAACAACACCTGTCGTATGATTTGTAAACACTCTTGAAAAGAATTTAACATGTGATGGACGGACAACTTTTCCTTTAGCAATATAATGTAAGTAATCTTCATACATCGTATGATACGTATGGATGACAGGAATTTTCATTTTTTTCCCAACCATTTTCCCTAAAATACCCGCACCAAATTCAGTATGTGTATGAATTAAATCTAATTCCAATTCTTTGGCAATTAAATAGGCGTACCACATGCCGCGAACCACTACTCGGCGATCTTTAAAAGATACGAATGGCACACTAGGCATTCGTATGACATCTTCTTCAAAATCAGTCGCGTTAGGATCGGTTGTCGTAAAAATATACACTTCATGGCCGTGCTTTTCTAATTCATCTTTTAAGGTCTTAATAGAAGTCGCTACCCCACTCACTTGCGGGAAATACGTATCAGTAAAAAAACCAATTTTCACTCTCATTACCTCCATTTCATCTAACAATAACTGCCTTCAATATTTGTTAAGATAAGACTGTTTCGTAGACTTCTTTTAACTCGTAACCAATTTGCTTGATACTTCTTTGCTCTGCTACTTGATAGCCTGCTTCTCTAGTGCTAGGTATTTTCCCTTCTAATAAGCCTTCAATATATTTTTTAAATTCTTCAATAGAATGACCCATATAACAATTTTCATTAGCTACTAGCCAGCCTTGATAAACTGGAATATCACGCACTAAAACTTGTTGCTGACTAGCTAATGCTTCTAAAACAACAATTCCTTCCGTTTCTTCACGAGAAGGGAAAAAGAAGAGATTCGCTGCCGCATAGGCCCCTTCGATGACATCTCCTTTAATATAACCTGGGAAAATAACATTTTCTGGATGATCTTCTTTAACTAATTGTCGGATATTTTTTGGGATAGAATACATTGGTGTATCACCAAACCAAATAAATTGATACTCTGGTAATTGTCGTGCAACTTCAATAAAATCAGTGATTCCTTTGCGTTCAAAAAATAATCCCACACAAATAATTACTTTTTTCTCTTCATCTATTTTAAAATATTCTCGGAATTTTTGTTCCTTTTCTTCTGAAGGATAAAAGCGTGATAAATCAATACCATTTGAGATCGCCGAAATAGGCACTTTAATGCCATATCCTTCTAGCAATGTTTTAGAATACGGTGTTGGTGTAATTAAATGATCCGCTTTGGAATACAAACTGATAAGATATTTTTTTACTAATGGTGCCAGTTGATTAGACCCAATAAAGGAATTACGAAAATCTTCTTCTGTCGAATGGGCATGATAAATAACTTTTTTTCCTAGTTTACGTGCTTTTCTGACCATACGATGGCTATTTATGCCATATGTATTAATATGCAATATATCATAGTCACTGCAATCAGCATCTAATGTATATTCTATTCCAACTTCAGAGAGCGCTCGTTTCTGGTGATCTAATGCTCGACCAATACCTGATTTGGCTAAGATTTTCTCACCTTCAAAATATAACAATATTTTCAAACCCGCTCCTCCTTTTCTGCTTTACTAACTATAATAAACACATTATACCATAGCTAAAATTTGATGTATTCATTCTTCGGTAGGATCCTTTTAATCTTATAAATGTTTTTAAAGTCCCTTCTTCAAGCTTATCAAAAAATAGTGAATAAAACAAAAAAAGCAAAAACCAAGTTGGTTTTTGCTTTTGCTCAACTCCGGCAGTAGGACTCGAACCTACGACATCATGATTAACAGTCATGCGCTACTACCAACTGAGCTATGCCGGAATAATCGCGTGGCGACGTCCTACTCTCACAAAGGGAAACCCTTCACTACAATCGGCGCTAAGAAGCTTAACTTCTGTGTTC
>NZ_JAHLRI010000159.1:0-816 GCF_018919685.1 Enterococcus sp. S183_ASV_20 | reverse complement strand
GGATGTTATGAAAAAAATTATTTATCAACAAGACGAAAGAGATTGTGGTGTTGCCTGTGTCGCCATGATTTTAAAACACTATAAATCAGAAATTCCTATTCATAAATTACGTGAATTATCAGGGACAGATTTAGAAGGAACTTCTGCTCTTGGTTTAAAAAAAAACTTAGAAAAAATTGGCTTTGATTCTCCTGTTATTCAAGCCGACAATGAGGTTTGGAAAGAAAAAGATTTACCATTACCTTTAATTGCCCACGTGCTAATTGATAATAAATACATGCATTATGTTGTTGTATATGAAATAAAAGGGGAAACATTATTGATTGCCGATCCTGATCCAACGAAAGGAAAAATCAAAAAAACAATTAAAGAGTTTTCTAAAGAGTGGACAGGTATATTACTTTTACCAACACCAAAAGAATCGTATTCGCCTACTCGAGAAAAAGTGGCAGGATTAAGTTCTTTTTTGCCCATTATTTGGCGCCAAAAAGGATTGGTGTTCCATATCGTTTTAGCTTCTCTCTTTATTACTCTTTTTGGTATTGGTAGTTCTTATTATTTTCAAGGACTGTTAGATTACTTTATTCCTAATCAAGCAAAGTCCACGTTAAACATTGTTTCAATGGGACTTATTGTAGTCTATTTGTTTCGTGTATTATTCGAATATAGTCGGAGTTATCTCTTAGTTGTATTGGGTCAGCGTATGAGTATGGCTGTGATGCTTCAATACTTCAAACATGTACTCACGTTACCAATGAACTTTTTCGCAACCCGGAAATCAGGAGAAATTATCTCTCGCTTTTTAGATGCAAATAA
>NZ_JAHLRI010000158.1:0-832 GCF_018919685.1 Enterococcus sp. S183_ASV_20 | reverse complement strand
CCTTTACTACTTTGCAACCAATTTTGATGTCAATCTTGATTGCATGTTCCTTTGCTTTCTTGATTATCTCGCCGATCTCTACAGTTGCCATTGGTATGGCAATTCAATTGAACGGTGTTTCTGCTGGTGCAGCCGCTATGGGTGTTGCCGCAACAACAGTTGTCTTGGTAGTTAACTCTTGGAAAGTCAACAAACCAGGGGTTACTTTGGCCATCGCATTGGGTGCTATGAAAATGATGATGCCAAACTTGTTTAGGAAACCAATTATCTTGGTGCCATGTCTATTCACCGCTATCATCTCAGCAATTCCAGTAGCGTTATTCTCAGTCTCAGGGACTCCTGCTTCTGCTGGTTTCGGTTTGGTAGGGTTGGTAGGTCCGTTGGCTTCATTGGACGCCGGTTTGAGTATTATTCTACTATTAATCAGCTGGTTTGTTGTACCAATCGTAGCTGCTTTCGTAGGTCAAATCTTATTTGAAAAAATCTTGAAATTGTATGATCGTAAAGATGTTTTCGAATTTTTAGGATAGTCAACTAGAAAAAGTGTGAGCCTTGTGCTCACACTTTTTTGTGCAATTGAAGTTGGTGAATCTCAGCGAAAAGAGAAAGGTACCTTAAATAGTGTGTTTCTGGTCAATAGCACAATGAAATATCTAAATACATTATGAACTGCTTTTCGTTTTATGAAGAGCAGTTTGTGCTATTTGAGAAATTGCTCAATTTAATCATTAAGTAGTTTCATCAATGGTGACTATGCTACTGCAATTCTTGTTGTACCAACCGGGAGCGTCAATAATTTTGTGTAAATAACTCGTCCTTCTGCAAAATAATG
>NZ_JAHLRI010000157.1:0-880 GCF_018919685.1 Enterococcus sp. S183_ASV_20 | reverse complement strand
TTGTGGTTGTTGATAATTTATTAACGGGGCATCGTTCAGCAGTTCATGAACAAGCGACTTTCTATGAAGGCGATATTCGTGATAAAGCTTTTTTACGTAGTGTCTTTGAAAAGGAATCAATTGAAGGGGTGTTGCACTTTGCGGCCAATTCTTTAGTAGGAGAATCCGTGGAGAAACCGTTAATGTATTTCAATAACAATGTTCACGGCACTCAAATTGCCTTGGAAGTCATGCAAGAATTTGGAGTGAAACATATTGTTTTTTCTTCCACAGCGGCCACTTATGGCGAACCAAAAGCAATGCCTATTACAGAAGAAACCCCAACGAATCCTAAAAATCCGTATGGGGAAAGTAAATTAATGATGGAAAAAATCATGAAATGGTGCGACAACGCTTATGGAATGAAATATGTTGCTTTGCGTTATTTTAATGTTGCAGGAGCAAAAAAAGATGCCTCAATTGGTGAGGATCACACGCCAGAAACGCATATTGTGCCAATTATTTTACAAGTGGCATTGGGCCAACGAGCAGAGCTAAGTATTTTTGGGGATGACTATGACACACCAGATGGCACGTGCATTCGAGATTATGTTTATATTGAAGACTTGATTGCAGCACATATTTTGGCTTTAGAATATTTGAAAAATGGCGGCGAAAGTGACGTCTTTAACTTGGGAAGCAACAACGGCTATTCTGTTAAAGAAATGTTAGATGCTGCTCGCGAAGTGACTGGTCAAGAAATTCCTGCGACAATCGCGCCACGCCGAGCAGGAGATCCTAGTACGTTAATTGCTTCTAGTGAAAAAGCCAAACGAGTTTTAGGCTGGCAACCAGAAGTAACTGAGGTCAAGGACATTATCGCCACCGCTTGGCAATGGCA
>NZ_JAHLRI010000156.1:0-891 GCF_018919685.1 Enterococcus sp. S183_ASV_20 | reverse complement strand
AACCTTTGGCATGACTATTTTTATGAAGGGAATGGTTGGTTTTGCGACTATTTTCTTTGCAAGTTTCTTATCACTAGGGTTTCAATTAAGCAATCAGACAGAAAACGTGTGGCAGAAGATATTAACGATACTTATTTATCTTCTTACACCGCTTGGCTTGTATGTCTTCCGGAAATTCTTTGCTAATCTTGTCACGGGACGTGTTTCACTTTCTGATGGTGTCGGGTTTATCGGAAATCCTTTTGGCACAGAAGCTAATATGCGTAGAGCGGCAAAAGAACAAAAGCAAGAGAATAAGGAGCGCAGGAAACAGGCACAAGAAGAACGTAAAGCAGCTATTAAAAAACGTCAAGAAGAAGCAAGAAAACATGGTAAAGCAGAAACTGGCTTAAAACAACGACCATTAAATAAAGAACAAGAAAAACGTAGTGCACTACGCCGTGAATTGAAGCCAAGACCTCAACATAAAGCGCCAAATGCTATCGAAAAAGCACAAGAAGGATTAAGACAAGCGCACGAAAAAGGACGTATGCAAGAACAGAAATCTGAAGAACAACTCAAACGGCAGCAACATGAATCAGCTCGCCAAAAAGAATATGAAAAAGATCGATTGAAAAAACAGGAATCACTTAAAAAAATTAATGATCAAAGCGACGAATCAACCAA
Source organism: Enterococcus sp. S183_ASV_20 (assembly GCF_018919685.1). NCBI lineage: Bacteria > Bacillati > Bacillota > Bacilli > Lactobacillales > Enterococcaceae > Enterococcus > Enterococcus sp. S183_ASV_20. The sequence goes on along the minus strand of NZ_JAHLRI010000156.1, from coordinate 225 downwards.
TTTAACAGCTTTAAGAAATCAAAATCGGCGTACTGGACAGCGAAGTAAAAAACGCGAAACAGGTCATCAAACACTTATGAAACGACAAGGAGAAAAAGTACTTCAACCAACAAATAAACCAAAAGATATGAAAAAGCAAGTGGTTGCTCGTAGTCCAAGACGAACAGGACAACCAACGACTCGTCAAAATATCCAACCAAAAGTAGCGGCCCAAACGGTCAAACG
>NZ_JAHLRI010000155.1:0-907 GCF_018919685.1 Enterococcus sp. S183_ASV_20 | reverse complement strand
ATCAAATAATTGTTCTGCTTCTTCTTTTAAATTTTCATCAACATTTACATGTATAGGTTTCTTTTTTGTAGTAGCCACCTTTACCCCTCCTTTATGTATATAATTATAACACATTATGTTGTTAACAACAACATAATGTGTTATAATTTCTCGCCAAAAACTTTCAATAATTCATAGCGATTTCTTATTTATTTACTAAACCCCCGTTGTGTCACATAACCTGGTATGCTCCAGATTCCGAGTGACTCATTTTTAGCCTGTTCTTGGGCTTGCTCTAGTTCTGACAAATATTTAGTGTTAGGTTCTTTTATATAGGCCACACGTGCTAAACCTTCACTCACAAGTGTTTTTTGTAGTAATGTTCCATCTACAAAAATATAACCCAACGCTCGGCCGTAGCGATCTGTTTTATCGCCTTGATCATATTCAAAAGTAATTTCTGAAGCATTAGACAAAAGCTCTTTTGTACGTTTGCTAGCTTCCAATCCGAACGGCTGAACTTTTGTTTTCGGTTTCACAGTCTCGGGTGTGTCAATTAATAAAAACCGAACTTTTTGTTCTTTTCCGTCAATTTTTAATACTGTGGTATCGCCATCCACGTGCCTAACAAAATCAGCTGGTATACGTTGATCGTTTGAAATAGTTTGAGTAACATTTTCAGTAACTTCTTTTACACTATCCTGTGCTTTTTGTTCAAGACTTGCGCATCCTGATAATAAAAAAGTGGCTACTGCTGTAAGCAGCAGCCACTTTTTACCGATTAACTTTTTCATTTTCTCCCTCCTTCAGATAAATTTTAATGATAAGCAGGCGGTTCCATATCATCCATACCATAAAACGGTTCGGCGTTCGCCATTTCTGGCATTTGTTGTTTTTGTTCTCTATTTTGTACAGTTTCTTTTGATTC
>NZ_JAHLRI010000153.1:0-958 GCF_018919685.1 Enterococcus sp. S183_ASV_20 | reverse complement strand
AAAGTTAGACTGCCTCGCTAGCGTTAGCACATCCGAGCTCATTATCAAGGATTCGCTGCGCCAATCTCTGGTTACGGTAACCAACCGGTGTCTCGTAGCCAAGTGTACCGTGCAACCGAAGGTGGTTCCACCAATTGACATAGTCAAATAACTCCAAATCCAATTGTTGTAAGGTTTCAAATGTGTATTGATAGACAAATTCTACTTTCAGCGACTTATAAGTTGATTCAGCTACGGCATTATCAAAAGGACAGCCTTTATGACTCAATGATCGATTGATGTCAAAAGTTGTTAATAATTCATCAATAGTTTGGTTATCAAACTCTTTTCCACGATCAGTATGAAAAATCTCAACCTCTGTCAGAGGTTGTTTGATACGGCTAAATGCTTTTTTTACTAGAACGGCATCTTTATGTTCTCCACAAGAATAGCCGAGAATTTCTCGATTGAACAGATCCAAAATGAAACAGACATAATTCCATTTTTTCCCGACTCGTACATAAGTCAAGTCTGTTACGATCGCTTCTAATGGGTTGTCTCTTAAGAATTTACGATTCAATACGTTTGTCGTTTTGGCTTCATTGCAAGTAGAATGATGTACTTTAAAATAAGCAACAGTATAGCTCGATTTTAATCCTCTATTTTTCATGATTCTACTAATTTTTCGTCGGCTGATATGAATGCCTCGTTTTGATAAGGCTTTTTTTATTTTTCTTGAGCCGTAGGCCTTTCGGCTTCGGATAAATTCTTCAGCGACTACTTCTTCAAGTTCTGATTCGTCTTTCTTTGGTTTTGATTGATAATAATAGGACTGACGTGATAGACCTAATATTCTGCACATCGCTGATATAGGGTAAAGATGCTTATTCGCATCGATTACTTGTCTCTTCGTCCGAATATCAGCGCTGCTTGCTTTAAAATATCATTTTCCATTTCTAATTGCTGGTTTCTTTTACGT
>NZ_JAHLRI010000152.1:0-968 GCF_018919685.1 Enterococcus sp. S183_ASV_20 | reverse complement strand
ATTTTAGGAGATGAAGCGTTTGATTGGACGATTGACGAAACGAAATATCGCTACCCTAATCATACAGGAATTGATCACTATGATCGCTTTAAAGAGGACATTGCGTTGTTTGCTAAAATGGGCTTCAAATGTTATCGATTTTCAATTGCGTGGTCGCGTATTTTTCCACAAGGAGATGAAACACAACCGAATGAAGCCGGCTTGAAATTTTATGATGCGGTTATCGATGAATGTTTAAGCTATAACATTGAACCAGTAATTACGATTTCTCATTATGAAATGCCACTGCATTTAGCGAAAGAATACGGCGGGTGGAAAAATCGTCAATTAGTTGACTTTTATGAACGTTTTGCGGAAACTGTTTTAACACGTTACCACCAAAAAGTTAACTATTGGATGACATTCAATGAAATTAATTCAGCTTTTCATTTCCCAGCACTTAGTCAAGGATTGGTAAAAAGCAATGGAGCCAATGATTATCAAAACATTTTCCAAGCATGGCATAATCAATTTGTTGCAAGTAGTAAAGCTGTAAAAATTGGCCATGAATTAAATCCAGAATTACAAATTGGATGTATGATTATTTATGCAACAACGTATGGCATTGATTCGAATCCAGTCAATCAAGTTGCTACAATGATTGAAAACCAAGAGTTTAATTATTATTGTACAGATGTTCAAGTTCGTGGTGAATATCCAGCATACGCAGAACGCATATATCAAAAATATGCTGTGAAAGACTTAGTCATTGAAGAAGGCGATTTAGAATTATTAAAAGAATACCCAGTGGATTACATTGGCTTTAGTTATTATATGTCGACTGCTGTCGATGTTACTGGTACTACCAACGATACAGCAGATGGGAATCTTTTAGGCGGCGTTAAAAATCCCTTCTTAGAAGCAAGTGAATGGGGTTGGCAAATTGATCCCGAAGGATTACGAATTGCCCTAAATGAATTATATAATCG
>NZ_JAHLRI010000151.1:0-968 GCF_018919685.1 Enterococcus sp. S183_ASV_20 | reverse complement strand
ATTCGTTCATTGAAAACTGGATATTGAAGTAAAAAGAATCAAAACAAACCGAGAACACCGCGTTGAATGAGTTTTTTAATAAGTTCAATTGCTTATTTATTGATTAACCTTCTATCGCTAGAAGAAGTGATCAAGACCCAACCGTAAGGTTGATAAGGTTAAGTGAATAAGGGCGCACGGTGGATGCCTTGGCACTAGGAGCCGATGAAGGACGGGACTAACACCGATATGCTTTGGGGAGCTGTAAGTAAGCTATGATCCAGAGATTTCCGAATGGGGGAACCCAATATCTTTTATAGGATATTACTTTTCAGTGAATACATAGCTGATTAGAGGTAGACGCAGAGAACTGAAACATCTTAGTACCTGCAGGAAGAGAAAGAAAATTCGATTCCCTGAGTAGCGGCGAGCGAAACGGGAAGAGCCCAAACCAACAAGCTTGCTTGTTGGGGTTGTAGGACTCCAATATGGTAGTCTGTTAGTATAGTTGAAGGATTTGGAAAATTCCGCTAAAGAGGGTGAAAGCCCCGTAGACGAAATGCTGACAACACCTAGGAGGATCCTGAGTACGGCGGAACACGAGAAATTCCGTCGGAATCCGCGGGGACCATCCCGCAAGGCTAAATACTCCCTAGTGACCGATAGTGAACCAGTACCGTGAGGGAAAGGTGAAAAGCACCCCGGAAGGGGAGTGAAATAGATCCTGAAACCGTGTGCCTACAACAAGTCAAAGCTCGTTAATGAGTGATGGCGTGCCTTTTGTAGAATGAACCGGCGAGTTACGATTGCATGCGAGGTTAAGTCGAAGAGACGGAGCCGCAGCGAAAGCGAGTCTGAATAGGGCGAATGAGTATGTAGTCGTAGACCCGAAACCATGTGATCTACCCATGTCCAGGTTGAAGGTGCGGTAAAACGCACTGGAGGACCGAACCCACGTACGTTGAAAAGTGCGGGGATGAGGTGTGGGT
>NZ_JAHLRI010000150.1:0-972 GCF_018919685.1 Enterococcus sp. S183_ASV_20 | reverse complement strand
GTACTCACGTTACCAATGAACTTTTTCGCAACCCGGAAATCAGGAGAAATTATCTCTCGCTTTTTAGATGCAAATAAAATTATCGATGCACTTGCCAGTGCTACTTTATCTGTTTTTTTAGATATAGGTATGGTGCTATTGGTAGGAATTACCTTGGCGATTCAAAATGGAACGTTATTCTTACTCACTTTGGCTTCATTGCCCTTTTATGTAGTCGCTATTCTAGCTTTCGTCAAGAGCTATGAGAAAGCCAATCAAGAAGAAATGGCTGCTGGTGCTACCCTAAATTCAAGTATTATTGAAAGCTTAAAGGGGATTGAAACTATTAAAGCCTATAGTGGGGAAGAAAAAGTATATGATCGAGTAGATAGAGAATTTATCAAATTAATGAAAAAATCCTTTCGGACGGTTACCTTAGACAACGTACAACAAGGAATTAAACATACTATTCAATTAATTAGCAGTGCACTTATTCTGTGGTTAGGTTCTTTTTACGTAATGGAAGGGAAAATTAGCCTTGGTCAGCTTATTACTTACAATGCATTATTGGTTTTCTTCACGGATCCCTTACAGAATATTATCAACTTGCAAGTTAAAATGCAGACAGCACAAGTAGCTAATAAGCGCTTAAACGAAATATTTGCAATTGAGCCAGAGAAAACAAATGATTCTTCATTCGGTGAAATTTCCAATCAAATATTTCGAGAAGGAATTACTTTAGAGAACGTATCCTTTTCTTATAACATGAAAGCACAAACGTTAAACAATATTTCTTGCACGATACCACCTAAAAGCAAAATTGCTTTGGTAGGAGTCAGCGGTTCGGGAAAATCAACTTTGGCCAAATTACTGGTCAATTTTTATGCTCCTTCAGAGGGAGTTATTCGTTATGGGAAGATGAATCATTTAGATATTCCGTTTCAGCAATTGCGAAAGCATGTTACCTATGTTCCTCAAGAATCCTTTTTCTTC